>CAXMTB010000063.1:0-15362 GCA_964195835.1 uncultured Nitrospinaceae bacterium
AATGTTTGTTTTGAATTTGAAATATTTACACAAGTTATCAAATCCGCCAAGGCATGTAAGTGGGGAATGAAATATAGAAGTGTTATTGGGTTTGGAAAAGCCGGCTTTATTGCTGATGATGATCTGAAACGACAGGCTTTTGATATCATTATGAACCAATACGCCGATGGATCATTTATATATGAAGAAGCATCATTGAAATCTACTATTATAATAAAAGTCGACATTCACAGCATGACTGGAAAACAATCTGAAATATAAAGATGTTAGGGAACCGTAGACAGTCTGTTGCTGATTTTTATCCAATTGGAGGGTTATATTTTCGGGGTGAAATGAAATCTCCTGTTATCTTTGGTTTGGATCGGACAACTGATTTTCGTTCACCGAAACTTCAAGAACCATTTTGTCTTCCGAGCTGAAGTGTCTGCAAAGCGTTTCGAAAATCTCAGCGCCATGCTTGATGAAATAGCAATTCTTAAAGACGCTGGGATCAACCATACCCTCGGATGTCAGATGAGTGAGCAAGTTTTGAAGCGGTTTGTAAAATTCTCCCATAAAAATTTGAGGTTTGTAGTAACCAATACCGAGTTTCTTCTTTACAAAAGTAATGGCATTTTCAAGGTTGGTGCCGACCCCGCCCTTGAAATAAATGTCTGCCTCGGTGGTTTCAGATAAAATTTCCTGCCTTTCCAGCAAATCATTTCGCCCTAGATGCGCTGCAAAATCCACCTGGGTAAAAATGTCTACCCCTGGAATCTTCCAATATACGGCGCCACAGAGCAATCCAAGAGAAGATGCCGTTTTGGACACAAACGACATGATACTTCCGGCGCTGCCCCCGGTGAGGATACCGCAAATGCCGCCGTGGAAATCCTTGAATGACTTGATGCTGTCTATGATTTCTTTTCGGGTGTCGGCATCTACGGCTCCCGCAGTACCGTAAATTGCGGCCAGTTTCCTTGAACTGAAGGCCTCATGAAATGAAGGTATTATCGAAGACCTCATAAAGAACCGTTTGTATAAGACCAAATCACCTTGCAGAGGGCTCTTCCAAAAAATCTTTACCCCCATATCCTGAAGCGTATTCATAAAGACAAGGTGCTCTGACCGGAAAAAGTATTCCTCTTCAGGGGCCTTTCTGAATGTCAGATCGCTGAGAAGGCCAAGGTCGGCGGCGACAATGAGATAAGATGCAAGGCGACGATTAGGGAAATCCTGCAGGATCAATGCTGTATCAGGTTTCAGTTCATGTAGCAGTTGATCGTACCTTTCATTTAGCTTGATGAATCTTTGCCCTTCGGATTCACTCACGGCTGCGATGGTTTTTTCGTTAACGGCCTGCTCCGCGTAAAGTTTTTCTAATAGGGCGGAGTTTCGGTCAATATAGAACTTTCGCGTAACCTTTTGCAGGGAGGAGGCTGGTTTGTAGACTTCGAAATGCGCCATCTCTTTGACAAAATCTTTTTCGCCGCCGACAAGCTCAAGATAGATGATTCCGTTGGTGTGTGTGCTTCCCACCCTGGCATCCGAGTGCTCCGGATCTATAATATACATTTCGTTTTGCTGTGTAAAAAGGGACGTATGGGTTATGACGCCGCTTCCGGCAGGCACGATGACCTGGTCTACCTTTTGTTCCGGCTGGACAAAATATAGATCTTCACGAGGGATATGTTTTTGAACGGCAGCCTTCAAATATTCGGGAGTCAGGACCTTGGGGTTGGGAAGATGCACAAAAGGCATCACCGGTACAGCCAGAATGCCTTCCTCGAGCACCTTGGTTCCCTTTGGAACAATGATGATGCGATTTGAAATCAGGTTGATGAGTTCCTGTGCAGTGTATTTGAGTTTAGAATTTCTCAAGTATATCTTGCCGACGTCAAGGCCGGGTATCATCAACTTATTAATGGTGAGGTTTGCAGCGTATTCGGGAATATAGAACCAGAATCTCGCTTCATAAGAGATCTTGTTCCCTTTGAGTTCAAAGGCACTCAGCTTTTCCTGGTTAATTCCAAGCCTGGCCTTTGTGCTATGCAGGTCTGTTGTCAGGCAGTCATGATTGCGCGAGAAATACTGCATTTGTTCATCTTTAAGGGTTGTAGCGACTTGGGCAATGACCTCGATTTCGTCAGCATGAATGATATTTTCGATTTGACAATCGGGACTTTCATTAAGGGACATAATAGAACTCCAAAAAAAATTTCACCGGGCAGATTGCCCGGTTCAGTTTGTTGCTATCCAAATTTACAACACTATAATAATATCATGAAGCTCGACTTTTATCAATTGGTAGAAATTTTTCGTTTCTTAAAGGGGTTAATCCATATTTAAGGATGTTCTATTATCTCGGCTTCCTCGGTCGTTGGCATCCCATTCTTGGCCGCAATCTCCGGCCCAAGAAGTATGGCCAGCCATCGCGTTTCTTCTCTACTGTCTAAAGCGATCTTGGCCGTCATGGTCAACGGAACGGACAGCAGCATCCCCACCGGTCCCAGGACCCATCCCCAGAAAAGAAGCGATAAAAAAACCACCAGTGTGGAAAGGCCAAGACCGCGGCCCATAAATCGCGGTTCAATGACACTGCCCACCAGCAGATTTATAACAACGAAGCCGGCTGCCACGATAACGGATTTGACAAATCCGAGTTGGATAAGGGCGAGCAATACCGCCGGTATGGCCGCGATAATCGAACCGATATTGGGCACATAGTTCAAAAAGAATGTCAGAAGGCCCCAAAGCACGGCATAATTAACCCCGACAATAGCAAGCAAGATAAAAACCGCAATGCCGGTAGCAAGGCTCATCCAGGTCTTAATGGCCATATATTGTTTAACGGTGTTGATGAACTTGTCGAAATTTTCCAGAGAGTTTTTTTCATCTCCAAATATTGTATGCAACTTGACCGGAAAACTTGAGGCTTCGATTAACATAAAAATTACGATCATCAAGATTAAAAGCCCATTAGTGAGGACCTGCCCCAAACTGTTCAATCCCCTGGCAACAAGCTTCATTGCCGCTCCCGTATCAAACAGCTTCGTCACTGCCAGGCCTGCGGTGTCTATTTTGTGTGATTCAAGCCAGGTCACCACTCCGGCGATAAGCGCACGAAGCTTGGCTTCATATACCGGAAGATCACCTGAAAAATCTTTGATTGATGAACCGACCAGTCCTGAAATTAAAAAGGTGATCAATAAAACGCCAGAAATTACGATAATCAGAGCCAGCCATATGGGAAGGCCTTTGCGATGCAACCAGAATAACGGTGGGGCGCTGATGATGGCGATAAATGCTGCCAGCAGGAAAGGCACCACGATGGTCACGGCGGCACGCATACCCGCGATAACCACCACAAAGGCCGCAACGGTCAACAAAATTTGGGATGCCGATGCTCTATGAGAAATTTCTTTCATGGGCTTTGGCTTGAATGTTTTCAAGAAAAAATAAAAGTTGATGATTAAAAACTTTTGTTGCAACCCTCTATTTTTAATGTGGATTTATCGAGTATTAATCTTGTTCTATTATTTAAAAAACGAACTGTCAATCTTGATAAATTCCTGGTTATCTTTTTGACGATTTGATTTTTTATAAATATTTGATATGATGCTATATAATCTCCGGGATAAATTCTTCAAGCGAGTTGTTTTTTGATGTTACCTATTGTGGATATGCTCAAATGTACGAAAAAATGGGGATAAAAGATATGGGATCCACTCTTTCGTGTATCAGAGATTTCTCGTTCTTAAAGGGATTCAACCCACAGATCGAATTAAGAAGAACACAGACCATCATGGAAGGCGCCAAATATTGTGATTTCCGATTTAAAAGTTTAACCTTTTCAGAATGATGAACATTCGAACAAAATCCATATTAGTTTTAATCCTGCTTGGAATAATTGATCTTGTGATTCCCATACCCATTATCGGCCTGATGTTAATTTATGTTATTGTCCAAAAGCCTTCTTGGTTTCTGGATCTCGCGCAAGAAATCTACCGTTTGGGATAGGGGATGCTTTTTCGATTTATTTACGGCACGTTATTCATTATTCTTTTCGGCCAGCAATTCGCAGATACAATCGCCATAATTGCCTTGATCACGCAACTATTGCTTGCTGTCTTTACATTTGCTTATATATATAGGCAATATAAGAAGCACATCATAGAAGCATAAGCCACATTCAACTGCAATTCAGAAAGGCAAGATCGGAGTCATATGTCAGAGATAAAGATAACAAGCGGTTATATTCCAGGTTCCATCGGCCGGGTAGTTGAACTTCATGGGACTTACTACAATACCCATTGGGGATTCGGCCCCTTCTTTGAATCAAAGGTGGCTGAAGAGATGGCAGGATTCATCGGGAGGTATGAGAAAAATCAGGATGGCTTCTGGACGGTTTCGCTGGAGGGTCACATTGAAGGATCCATTACCATTGACGGGATTCATGCCAAAGACGAGGGTGCACATTTGCGGTGGTTTATTGTCTCCGACAGTTTGCGCGGGAAAGGTGCCGGCAACTTGCTTATCCAAACGGCCATCGACTTTTGCCGAAACAAAGACTACCGATGTCTCTTTCTTTGGACCTTTGAAGGTCTTCATGCTGCCAAACACCTTTATGAGAAGTATGGTTTTCAACTCGTAGAGCAAAACAAGGGACGACAGTGGGGAAAAGTCGTCAAAGAGCAGCGATTCGAATTGGCGATCAAATAGTATTGTTCCAATTTTGGATGCCAGATTTGATAGATAAAAATTGAGGAGATTGTTACAAAATGGCTGAAATATTTATTACCAGACGAGTTTTCAGGGACGCCATAGACATATTAAAAAAAGAACAGCATACCATTGACATCAACGACTCGGACAGAATTATACCTGTTTGGGAACTGGTTAAACGGGCTCATGGAAAAGCGGGGCTTATCTGTTTGCTCAACGATAGAATTGATTCTGTGGTCATGGACAAACTTCCGTCCCTTAAGGTGATCTCCAACATTGCCGTGGGTTATGACAATATCGATATTGCCGCAGCGACCCGGCGGGGCATCATGGTGACCAACACTCCGGGTGTGCTGACAGAGACAACGGCCGATTTGGCCTTTGCCCTGCTGCTTGGCGCCGCCCGAAGGATACCTGAAGCCGATCAATTTATAAGGGCTGGAAAATTCAAAAACTGGCAACTCATTCAGTCTCAAATGGGGGTGGACATCTACGGAAAAACACTGGGTATCGTCGGTATGGGTGCCATTGGACAGGCGGTGGCCAAAAGAGCGAGAAAAGGGTTTGACATGCGGGTCATTTACTATAGTTCATCTAGAAAAGAAAGTGTCGAGAAAGAATATGAAGCGGAATTTGTAGAATTCGACGAACTCCTTGCCATAAGCGATTTTATCAGTATTCATGTTCCCCTGACAGAGAAGACGAGATATATGTTCTCCACTGAAGCATTCAAAAAAATGAAAAACACCGCCATCCTTATTAATACTGCCAGAGGGCCTGTGGTGGACGAAGCAGCCCTTGTTGAAGCCATCAAGGATGGACAAATCAGAGGGGCGGCGTTGGATGTGTTCGAAGAAGAGCCCAGTGTTCATCCGGAACTTATCAAAATGGAAGAGAACGTGGTGTTGGCACCCCACATTGGAAGCGCTTCTATCGAAACAAGGCTGCGGATGGCAAAGATGGCGGCCAGGAATATGGTCCAAGGCCTGAAAGGAAACATACCGACCAATTTGGTCAATGAAAGAGTAGACTCCAGGAAAGAAACAGATACATAGGCCAGAAAAATGATTCATACCCACTAAAAAGGATCGGTTTTCTTGGAAAATAAGATTAAGGACATGAAGCTTCGTTTAATTCTGCTGGTACTTTCTTTGCTGACCTTCTTATCTGCTTCAACCGGAGGATATCTTTATTATTCGTCTTTAAAAAAATCCGCATTTCAGGAGGTCGAGCGCCAGGCTGCTACACATGCAGAAATGATAAAGAAGAATCTGTCTTCATTCCTTTCGGAAAACATAAAACCGTCAAAAACACTGGCCGGAATGGATGAATTTCATGCAGCCTTGACCAATCCAAATGACAACTCCATTGCAAAAGCAAATACGATGCTTGACCATTTCAGTGCGAGCCTGAACACAGATGTATGCCACTGTGATAGGCTTTGGTCATATAATCGACAAACTTTTGAGATTTGCAATCTAATACCGTCATATAAAGCCATAACTCCGGTTGTTGTATT
The DNA here is from genome assembly GCA_964195835.1 of uncultured Nitrospinaceae bacterium. Classification (GTDB taxonomy): domain Bacteria; phylum Desulfobacterota; class Desulfobacteria; order Desulfobacterales; family UBA11574; genus UBA11574. Next base: position 6,224 of record CAXMTB010000063.1, read on the forward strand.
TTTGTCTATAAACAATTATCTATCAACCAAATAAAAAATTGCGTACTTGACAGCAATTTTCCCACTTGGTATTGTTTTTATATCGTATTCATAAAGTCTATTCTGTTCACCCGGAGTTTCCAGATGAAAACCAACCTTATTATTAACTAACTGCACAAGGAGGAAAAAGTGATGAAAAGGTCAAAGTTATTAATCGCTCTCGTTTTTACGGTTGCCTTATGTTTCATGCTCGGAGTTTCACTGTCCATGGCTGCCGACAAGATTGTGATCGGTCATCCAGCATGCCTTTCAGGAAAATATGCAAAGGCAGGGCAACAGGCCCTTGGGGGAATAAAGGCCTGTATCGATTGGGTAAATAAAATCTATGGTGGTGTAAAGTTAGACGGAAAGAAAGTACCACTTAAATACAAGTACTATGACTGTGAGTCCAAAAAAGAGGCTGTCACAAGCTTTATAGGGCGATTGATCACAGTTGATAAAGTGAACGTCGTGTTCTCCCCATATAGCTCAGGTCTTACGCTTCGCGGCGCCCCTGTAACCGAAAGCCATGGAATGCTCTATATGGATCATGGAGGTGCAAACAATAAGATTTTTCAGCAGGGTTTCAGATATATTGTCCAGACCATCGGGCCTGCAAGCAGTTATCACCAGGGAACGCTTGACATGATTCACAAGATTGATCCCAAGGCCAAAAAGGTTGCGCTGGCCTATGAGGATTCCGAGTTCGCAAAAATGGTGATGCATGGCGCAGAAGAACATGCCAAAAAGCTCGGGTTTGAAATTGTTTTTAAGCGAACCTATCCAAAAGGCGTTACTGACCTAACCCCTCTGCTTTCAGCTATGAAAGCGACCAAACCAGACTTCGTCATTGGCGGCGGGCATTTTGAAGATGGCCAGCTATTTAACCGGCAGATGGCGGATCTGGACATAGACACCAACGCTCTATCTTTAATAGCAGCAGCAACGCTGCCGGCTTTCTACGAAGCTTTAACAAGTATGGCCGAAGGTGTCATGGGACCGTCGCACTGGGAATATGGTGTAAAATATTCGGCGGAAGAGGCCAAAAAGGTGGGGATGGCTTGGATCGGACCAAGCCAGGATGATTTTGTAGCGCTTTTTAGACAAGCATTAGGAAAACAAATTATCCCGGATTACCATGCTGCCGAAGCCGGGGCTCAGGTCTTAGCCTATGTATTAGCTGTGGAAAAGGCCAACTCCGTTGCGCCGGATAAAGTAAGAGCAGCTCTTGGCGATCTTACTTTTATGTCCTTCTATGGTGGCTGGGATGTCGATGATACGGGACTTCAGGTCGGTCATTCCATGGTGGATGTGCAGTGGCAAAGGAGTAAAAGGATCATTGTATGGCCCGAAGAAGCCAAAACCGGGGATGTGGCTTATCCCATGCCCACTTTTGCTGAAAAAGCAAAAGGAAAGTTTGCACTTCCAAAATAGCCAACATTAAACAACCTAATTCAGAAAGGTTCAACCCAGGGAAAACGCTCCCTCAATAAGGGAAATTGACTTATTGGGGGAGGTTTTCCTTTTTAGGGTAACTCCTTAAAATTAAAATAATATATGAGGAAGTATTATAATGCTATTAGAACAGCTTATGGGCAATTTGATTCAAGGCCTTGTGCTCGGTGCAGTTTATGGTATGGCTACCATGGGTTTAAGCCTTATCTTCGGAGTTCTAAAAGTCGTTAATGTTGGGCATGGAGCCTTTATAATGGTAGGGGCATTCATCACCCTCTGGCTGTTCAATGTTCTTGGAATAAATCCAATACTAGCTGTTCCTGTTGCATTTATTGTCGGCATGGGTTTGGGGCTGTTGTTTTACTATACAATTGTGCAGAGGTTAATCAAAGCGCCGGAACTTGCCACCCTGTTGGCCACTTTTTCTATCGGGATCTTACTTGAAGAGACGATAAAGCTCATATTTGGATCCGAGTTTCGCGGCTATAATTGGGCTGTTGGCAAGATTAACCTTGGTATAACCGTTTTGCCAATGACAAAGATATATGCCTTCATCGGCAGTGTGGTTATCGCCCTTATACTCTATTTATGGTTTAATAAAACCAGGGCAGGATCTGCTATGAGAAGCGTCGTTGAGGACAGTGAGGGCGCAAGGGTTTGTGGAGTGAATGTGGGTGGAACCTACGCCATGAGTTTTGCTTTAGGAATTGGGCTGACTGTTGCAAGTGGTGTGCTTCTCACCATGTTTATCCCGGTTGGTATTAATCCCTATATGGGAAGCGGATATACGCTGAAGGCATTTGTAATTGCCGTATTGGGCGGACTTGCATCTCCATATGGGGCCTTTTTCGGCGGATTGGTCTTTGGACTTATTGAAAATGGGTCATACACGCTTTTTGCTTTAATTCCAGGAGTAGAACCCTTTGCCCTGACCCGCTTTTTGTCCTTCGCGATGCTATTGGTTATACTTTTAATTAGACCAACTGGACTTCTGAGAGCAAAATGAAAAAAGGAATTGAAAAATATTACCCTTTGATACCCGTATTTGCAGCATATCTTGGCCTGTTTTTGATCGGTAAAAATGTTTCGGGAATGTGGCAACTGGTTGCAATGCTCCTTTTTTACTGTGCTCTGGGACAGGCCTTTAATATTTTCCTGGGTATGACCGGGTATGTGGATTTTGGCTATGTTGCGTTTATGGGTGTTGGGACCTATGGAATGGCATTGGCAATCACGAAGTTGGCCCACTTTGAAGGGCTCGGCATAGCGATTATTATCATTGGCTTTGTGATGGCTTTGTTTATGGCCACACTTTTATCTCTGGCGGTAGGAGCAGTGGCTCTGAGGCTCAGAGGGGCTTATTTTGCCATTGCAACAATCGGTGTAAATGAGGGTCTCAGGTTTCTAATTGAGGGTGCAAGAATATGGAACGGTTCTGAGGGCCTGATATTTACAGCTCAACTCAACCAGATTCTTGGGAGAGAGACTGCCAGCACCCTAATGACTTTCTGGGCCGATATCATGGTTCTTATCATTGCTGTGTCTGCTGCATTCATAACCCTCTATTATATAAGAAGCAAGATCGGCTATGCACTGACCGCTTTAAGAGAAGATGAAGATGCCGCTAAAGTGATGGGAATCAATGTGACCAAATACAAAATCATAGCCTTTATCACAAGCGCATGTTTTGCGGGTTTGCTCGGTGCTGCTTCATGGGCCTTAAAAACTCCTTATGTATTTCCACCCGAAGTTTTTGAGATCCACTATACAATCGAAGCCATAATCATTGTTCTTCTTGGTGGCTCCGGCACTCTTCTCGGACCTGTAGTTGGCGGACTTATCTATGGCATCTCTAAATACTACCTCTCCATTTTCATTCCAGGGTTTCAGCTACTGATTTTTGCGCCAATTATTATCATCATTATCGTTTTGTTCCCGGAGGGAGTGGTCGGAATGTTAAAAAACAGATTTAAAGACTCCGCCCTTGGACAATTTATTATTTAGGTGAGGATATGTCTTTATTAATACTAGAAAATGTAACAAAACGTTTTGGTGGTTTGGTTGCGGTGGATCAAGTAAGTCTGGAAATAAAACACGGCGAGTTTGTCGGAATAGTGGGTCCAAATGGTAGCGGGAAAACCACACTTTTTAATGTTATAAACGGAGTTTTCTTCCCTGAAGAAGGAAAGGTTTTTTTCGAAGGACTGGATATCACAACACTCCCACCATATAAAAGAGCACCGCTTGGAATTGGGCGAACATTTCAAATTCCAAGACCATTTGCCTCAGCCACCGTAAGAGAAAACGTAGCTGTTGGGGCAATGTTTGGCACCCTCAGCGGCAAAGTGAATGTTGATGAGTCCTTGAAAATAGCCGATCAAACCATCGAGCGAGTTGGTCTTAAAGAGCACAGAAGTAAACAGGCCGGATCGTTAACTCCTGTGGAAAAAAAGCTGATGGAAATTGCTCGTGCCTTGGCAATGAAGCCAAAACTCCTCCTTATGGATGAAGCAATGGCTGGAATGCACCCGAACGATATCGATCAAATGGTTGCATTTATCAAGCAGGTGGCAGAAGAAGACAAGATAGCCATCGTTGCCATGGTCGAGCATATCATGCGGGCGGTAGTCGGGATGGCGGAAAAAGTAATCGTATTGCATCAAGGCGCCAAACTGGTTGATGCGCCTACAAAAGAAGCTTTGGAAGATCCAAAGGTTGTGGAAGTATACTTAGGTCGTCCGCCGGAGGAATAAAAATGCTGATGATAAAAGATCTTGAATCAGGATACGGTTCCATGCAGGTTTTGTGGAAACCAAGTCTTCAAGTTAAAAAAGGAACGATAACTTCACTCCTGGGACCTAACGGCGTTGGTAAAAGTACGCTCCTTTCTACTGTTTTCGGCTCTATGGAACCGTGGGGGGGGACGATTCATTACAAAGAGACAAATGTTACCTCCGCTCCCACTCATAAAAAAGTAGAGATGGGGTTGGCTTTAGTACCCGAGGGGAAGCACCTTTTTCCCAATATGAGCGTGTACGAAAATCTTACCATGGGTGCATACTTAAAAAAAGCATTGAAATATAAAGATGAGTCTATAGAACTTGTTTATTCTTTATTTCCCCGCTTAAAGGAAAGACGCAAGCAGTTGGCCGGTTCCTTGAGCGGTGGTGAACAACAAATGGTGACAATTGGTCGAGCGTTAATGACGAAACCCCAATTAATAATGCTCGATGAGCCTAGCCAGGGTTTGGCTCCATTGCTTGTACAAATGGTTTTCGAGACAATACAAAAAATGAAGAAAGAAATAGGTTTAACCATCCTCCTGGTTGAACAAAATGCAGATGCCGCTCTAAATGCAGCCGACTATGTTTATATCATGCATGAAGGCATGATCAAAGCAGAAGGAAAACCAGAGGATATAAAAGGATCACCTGATATAAGAGAGGCCTATCTGGGGATATAAAACGACCATTTAATTTCTATCGAATTTCCAGCACTCCAGTACTCTAATACTCCTTGGACGTTTTTTATAGGCAAAATCTATAGTCTCTGACCCCTGGATCAGAATCACCCTTTAATAATTCGAGGCAGAATCAAATGATGATGGGGGCAGATCGATTTAGGATTCTGATATGCAGCTCCGGCAAAGGCCACAAGGTATTTCCTCAGATCACTTATCGGTACAATCTCATCAACCAAACCGTTCTTGGCACAAAATAAGGGCCTTGAGTGTTCATAGTACTCCCTGGCCAGCTTGTTCATTTTATCGATTGCCGGTTCCAAAGGCCTGCCAGCTTTTTTTTATTTTACCAGCCTTCGAGAGTAGGTGGCCATTTTCCCCGACCAAACCGATACCATCTTTAATGAGAAATTTTTCATGGAATCCCCCAATCAACTCTCTTATTTGGCTGCAGAGTTTGAAGCATATCAAACAGTTGTCCATGTCGTTCATGTTCCGTCCTCCGGCGAAGACCGGTTACTGCAAGTTTATCAGAACAACGAAGCGCAGGAAGGGATCGGTTTTCTTGGGAAACAGAAATAGTGACATGAAGCTTTGCTTAAATTTATAGTTTTGTTATTATTTATCTTGCTCCAATTTAGCTCTTTGAACTTTAAGTATCTTCTATAAAAATCAAATTTTTGTCTGTTGACATGTATTATTTGCGCTGATAATTTCTTTTGTTAAGTTATTTTATATGTTTTTGTAGAAACTCGTTATTTTTAAACCTGTTTAATAATGTTGTGCGATTATTCTTTTTCCCATCATAAACTGTACATCGGTTGAAACTTGTAAACTGCTCACCGACATTTAATTCTGAAAAAACCTTTCATCTTTTTTAACCTTTCATTAGCATTAAATTTTTTAGGAGGTGTTTTCATGAAAAGATTCTTGGTTGGTTGGATCAGTATCTTTTGCATTGTGGGCCTGATGATTTCCGGGGTATCGGCAGCAGACACGGTAAAGGTGGGAATCGTTTTACCGCTGACAGGACCCCAGGCCAAATTCGGCGAAATAGAGAAAAAATCATTTGATTTGGCTTTAGAAGAGATCAATACCGCCGGAGGTATTAACGGAAAAAAACTCGAACTGATTATGGAGGACGATACCGGTCGTCCGGAGGTGGGTCGTTCCGTGGTTGAAAAGCTCATCACAAAGGACCAGGTGGTCATGGTCGGCGGTGGATACAGCAGTTCCGTGACCTATGCCGTGGCCGGTGTCTGCCAGCAGAACAAGATGCCGTTTCTGGTCAATACCGGTTCTGCGGATAAAATTACCACAACCGGATGGGATTATATCTACCGGTTGAATCCTCCGGTGAGTCATTATGCCGATGCCATTACGACATTGCTGGCCGAAAAAGTAAAAACCAAGACCGTGGCCATTCTTCACGAAAATTCTTTGTTCGGCACCAAGGGCGCAAAATCCTTTGCGAAGATCTGTGACAAGGCCGGCTATAAAGTTGTTTTAAAAGAAGGATATGAGCATGGCGGAATTGATTTTAAACCGGTGTTGATCCGAATCAAACAGCTCAACCCGGATATCGTCTATATGGTATCGTATATCATGGATGCGTCTTTGCTCATGAAACAAGCCAAGGAATTGAAATTGACCCCAAAAATGTTTATCGGTGGTGCCGCAGGCTTTACTTTGCCGGAATTCGCACAAAATGCGGGGGTCGCATCTGAAAAGGTCATCTCCGCCACGCTCTGGCACCAGGTCTTTCCCTTTCCAGGTGCCATGGATTATTACAAAAAATTCGTGACAAAATACAACAAGCCCACCGTGTATCACGGCGCCGAGGCCTACGCTGCATGTTATGTGATCGCGGATGTTTTAAAAAGGGCCAAGTCTTTTGAGGCTGCCGATATCAAGCAGGCCCTATCCGAAACCGACATGATGACCGTTTTCGGGCCTGTAAAATTTACGAACTGGGGAGAAATGAAGAACCAGAATATAGCCGCCACTTATGTGGTTCAGTGGATTGACGGTAAACTGGACCTTATCTGGCCGACACTCCATGCGACCAAAGCATTTGTATATCCTGTGGACTGGATGAAGACTTGGGGGTATTAATTCATTTCTAAATTAGAAATGATATAGTGTCCAAAGTAACCATCAAGATGGATACTTATCGTCGCAAATAAAGCCCGTCGCCGTATTTATAACGGCGGCGGGCAATGCCCCACAAAAAGGAATTTCAAATGGATGTCTTCCTGCAAACCATTGTGGCGGGGATTCTAATCGGCGGCATTTACGGGCTGATCGGAATCGGTATGACACTGATCATGGGCGTCATGGGCATTATCAACCTGGCCCACGGCCAGTTGATGATGGTGGCCATGTACATCACCTTTGTTCTTTCCCAGTTTTTGCACATTGATCCCTATATTTCACTGCTTGTTTCCATGCCGGCCTTGTTTCTTTTGGGTGCCTTTTTACAAAAGTTTTTGCTCAACCCCCTGATGAAGATCGATTCGATCCTTCCGGAAAATCAGGTGCTGATGACCGTTGGGATCGGAATGGTTCTGGCGGAAATCGCCCGCTTTATTTTTTCATCCGACTACAAGACCGTTCAAACATCATACAGCTCTTCGGCTTTCTTTATCGGCAACATTTCTTTCAATGTGCCGATGGTCATCGCTTTTCTATTTGCCCTTGCATTTACCGGAGCACTTTTCTGGTTCCTTCTCAAAACAGATATCGGACGTTCCATCCGAGCCACGGCCCAGGATAAGGATGCAGCAACCCTCATGGGCGTCAACAGCGATCGGATCACCATTATCACCTTTGGGCTGGGGTCTTCCCTTGTGGCTGCAGCCGGAAGCTTACTTATCCCCATTTTCTATCTTTTTCCTGATATTGGCGGTCCCTTCACTTTAAAGGCCTTTGTTATTACCATTCTAGGCGGTATGGGGAGCACGGTTGGCGCCATCGTCGGCGGTGTGGTCCTGGGCATTGCAGAATCTTTAGGTGCAACATATATCGGCATGGGGTATAAAGAAATGGTCGGTTTCATCATCTTTGTGCTTGTATTGATTTTCCTGCCCGGTGGTTTGAAACGCCTGACCAAGATTTAGAGGAACTTATGAAAAAAAAACATATATTCTTGATCATCTTGGGAATTCTCTTTCTAATATTTCCGCTGGTTATCCGGTCGAGTTACTACCAGCATCTTGTTATCATTATCTTTATGTGGGTGGTCATCGGATCCTCATGGAACCTTCTGGCAGGATACACCGGGCAGGTGTCTTTCGGACATGCCATATTTTTTGGCGTCGGCGCCTATACCGCCGGAATATTTGCTACAAAACTGGGGATCTCCGCCTGGTGGGGGATGATGTTCGGTGGTTTTTTCTCCATGCTGGTGGGGCTGTTTGTCGGCTGGGTCTGTTTCAGATTACGAGGGCCTTATTTTGCCCTGGCGACCCTTGCCGGCGGTGAAATTATCCGATTGATCGCCACCAACTGGGAAAGCCTGACCGAAGGGATGATGGGCATTCTGATTATTCAGACGTTTAAAAGCAAGCTTTCGTACTACTATATTTCCTTTGTTTTAGCTATATCTTGTATATATGTTATCCATCTGATTATGAAATCCAAATGGGGGTATTATTTTGTTTCCATCCGGGAGGATGAAGATGCTGCATCATCCTTGGGGATCAACACCACCCTCTATAAAAACATATCGCTTTTGGTCAGCTCTTTTTTTACCGGCATGGCCGGGGCGTTTTATATGAACTACATGGCCTTTATTGACCCCGAGGTGGTATTTTCGCTCCATTATGTCTCTATTATGGCGATTTTGGTCGGCATCGTGGGCGGTGTTGCCACCATCTGGGGACCTGCGGTGGGGGCATTTGTGATGGTGGGATTGCAGGAAACCTTTAGAAGTTCTTTTTTCGGCCTGGCCCCCAAATGGATCAGCCAGGCACACGCCCTGGTTTTCGGGCTATTGGTTATATTTGTAATCATGTTTCTGGCCAACGGTATCGTCGGGGATTGGGACAAAATCAGACGAAATGTTTTTAGAATCCGGCCGTCGAGTTCATCGTAATATGAGGGAAAATATGGCACTCCTTGAATTAAAAAACCTTACCAAAGCGTTTGGAGGGCTCCTGGCGGTCAATGATGTCTCTTTTCACGTGGAAGAAGGAGAGATTGTCG
>CAXMTB010000064.1:0-15289 GCA_964195835.1 uncultured Nitrospinaceae bacterium
GCAAACCCATGCAATTGGGTGCGTATAGGGTGCAGAATCAAGCAAAATATTGGCATTTTTAAAAACTCGCATCTTATAATATCAACCACTTACATTCCTTTTATAATTATGGTTAAAACACAATTTTTATGTTACCATTTATGTCATTACAACTTTTCTTTACAAACGTTGACTGAAATGTTAAATATTTTTAATTAAAAGCAGCAAGACTTCTTTATAGCCCTGTCACTATTTGAAATGCTCGGTTTAGGTTATTGTAAGCTTTAACAATTAGGAGCTTTAAAATGGACTATATCAAAATAAGATTCACCAAAGATTTCGATCATCTCGGTTCTACATTTGAAAAAACTGTTGAGGATCTATTCAGGTCGATTAACCCGAGGTTTACGATTGCTGAGCAAAAATGGAAGCCTCAAATGGATATGTATGAAACCCCTGACGAAATAATTATCATGGGTGAGATCGCCGGGGTTAACAAAGAGGATCTGGAACTTGAAATCAGCGGTAAGGCAGTAAGGGTTCAAGGAAACCGTAACCAATTTCCTCGAATAGATAACGCCAAATACAGACTGGCGGAAATACAGTACGGTAAATTTGAGCGAATCCTCTATCTTCCTTCGCCCATTGATCCTGAAGTCGTATCAGCGTCATACACGAACGGTTTTCTCCAGGTTCGGCTCGCAAAGCTCGAACTGGACAAAACATTCAAAGTTCCAATTTCAGAAGAATAGCTGTTGAATGATTTATTTGAAGCAACGTTTGGAAAGATGACATAAAACCTGGCTTTAATTCTTGACTTTGATTCATAAATGCCGGATCGAATTCGACATAGATTAGTTGGAGGTCCTTATGACAGAAAAGCACAAAGCACCTGAGATCAGCGCGGAAAAAATTCCGAAAATTCTTCCGATCCTGCCGTTGTTTGACGCTGCCCTTTATCCCAAAATGGTGTTGCCTCTTGTTGTTATGCAGCCGGAATCGATTCAACTGGTGGATGAAGCCATGTCCCAGAATCGACTCATAGGACTTGTTGTTGCGAAAAAGCCGGTAGAGAAAAATGTGAACATGCGGGATAACCTGAATACTGTGGGAACCGTTGCATTGATCCTTAAAATGGCAAAAACAGAAGATAACAAACTGCAATTGCTGGCCCAGGGTTTGGGTAGATTCGAAATTAAAAAGTATGAACAAGAAAAGCCGTATCTCAAAGCAAGTGTCAAACATATTAAAGACATAGAAACAAAGGACAAAGAGATAGAGGCTTTGATGTCCAACATGATCGGTCAGTTCTCAAAGATTGCCGAGCTTTCTCCGGGTTTGCCTCAGGAAATCGTGATGATGGCCAAATCGATACAGGAGCCCGGCATATTGGCCGATATGATTTCCTCCACCATCAATTCCAGTCTTGAGGAAAAGCAGCGGGTTCTGGAGATTTACGATATAAAGAAGCGGTTGAAAGAAGTCACACGGCTTCTAAACTATCAGTTGGAAATATTAGAACTGGGTAGCAAAATCCAATCCCAGGTTAAAGGGGATATGGATAAAAGGCAGCGGGAATACTTTCTTCGCGAGCAGCTCAAAGCAATTAAAGAAGAATTGGGTGAAAAAGATGAGGCTGCTGTTGAAATTGAAGACTACAAAGCAAAAATCGAGGAAAAAAAGCTTCCTGAGGAAGCCCGCAAGGAAGCTGAACGGGAACTGAATCGCCTTTCCCGAATGCATCCGTCTTCAGCTGAATATACGGTGGCCTCCACATATCTGGACTGGTTGACGGCACTCCCCTGGCATGAAAGCACAGAAGACAACATGGACATCGCAAAAGCCAGAAAAATATTGGACCAGGATCACTTCGGACTTGATAAGGCCAAACAACGAATTATAGAATATCTTGCGGTGCGTAAGTTAAAACCGGAGTCAAAAGGGCCCATCCTGTGCTTTGCCGGTCCTCCCGGCACCGGGAAAACATCTCTGGGCCGTTCCATCGCCAATGCCTTGGGGCGAAAATTTTTTCGAATTTCGCTGGGCGGCGTAAGGGATGAAGCTGAAATAAGAGGACATCGGCGAACCTATATCGGGGCGCTTCCCGGACGAATTATTCAAGGGATTAGACGATCCGAGTCTAATAATCCGGTTTTTATGCTGGATGAAATCGACAAGGTGGGAAGTGATTTTCGAGGAGATCCGTCGTCCGCTCTGCTGGAAGTTCTTGATCCGGAACAAAACTTTTCCTTTTCCGATCATTATCTGGACGTACCTTTTGACCTGTCAAAGGTAATGTTTATCACCACCGCCAATATACTTGATACCATTCCTCCGGCGTTGCAGGATCGGATGGAGGTATTGAAGCTTGTCGGATATACCCTTGAAGAAAAAGTAAAAATTGCCGTTCGTTACCTTATTCCTCGCCAACGCGACGCCCACGGACTCAAAGCCGGTCAAATAAAGTTTACGAAAGGGGCTATCAAACATATTATTTCCGGATATACCCGTGAGGCCGGTTTGAGAAATCTAGAACGGGAAATCGCAAATATTTGTCGCGGTGTTGCAGCCGGTATCGTTGAGGGAAAAATAAAGTCAGTTGCAATAAAAGTTGAAAATATCTTCGAGTACCTGGGCCCTGTAAGATTGACCCATGAAGGCAAAGCCAGAACGTCAATTCCCGGCGTAGCCACAGGTCTGGCCTGGACACAAACAGGGGGAGAACTTCTTTTTGTAGAAGCCACCTCCATGAGAGGGAGTAAAGGCCTTACCTTGACGGGCCAGCTTGGAGATGTCATGAAAGAATCAGCAACCGCGGCATTGAGTTTCATTCGGTCCAACGCCGCTTTAATCGGCGTTCCTGACGATTATTTCGAAAAACACGATATACATATTCACGTTCCCGCAGGTGCTATCCCAAAAGACGGCCCATCCGCGGGTGTTACCATGCTAACCGCCCTGACATCGTTGCTGACCAATAAGACCATTAGAAAAGATCTTGCCATGACCGGTGAAATCACATTGAGAGGCCAGGTCCTGCCGATTGGCGGTCTAAAGGAAAAGGTGCTGGCTGCTCATCGCGCGGGAATAAAAACAATCATTATCCCAAAGTTGAACGAAAAAGATCTGTACGACATACCCGAAGAGATTCAAAAGAAAATAGATTTTAAACCTGTGGAAAGGATGCTGGATGTTTTAAAAATCGCACTTTAAAAAAAGTAATGGCCATTCATTTCTTAAAAAGACATTGGCATATAATTACATATCGAAATTTCGATAACCCATTGAAGCTAATGGTTCTTTTATTTCTTATTCTTGTCATCCAATCGGAATGTTGGAATAATGGAATAATGGGTGAATGAATGGAAAGGGCCAAATTTATATTGATGTTTTTTCTTCCTTTAAACCCAAAATTCCATCACTCCATTATTCCAATATTCCAAATGCGGAGCATAGCGAAGCTAAGTTCTATTTTTTTTGTTTTTTGCAGTATTTCAGCTTTTTTTTTATGTGGATGTTCAACAGTAGAGGCTCCCCCAACACCTCCCGGTCACCCCAAACCCTATAAAGTTGGGGGAACCTGGTATAAACCGCTGCCGCATGCACAGAGCTTCAGTCAGCGGGGAAAAGCATCCTGGTACGGAACAAAATTCCATGGGAAAAAGACGGCCAATGGTGAAATTTACAATATGTATGCCATGACGGCTGCACACAAAACCCTTCCTTTTGACACACACATCGGCGTGAAAAATTTAGAAAACAACAGAGAAATTCAAGTTAGAATCAACGACCGTGGACCTTTTGCCAGAGGCAGGATCCTCGACCTTTCTTATACGGCGGCAAAAAAGCTCGGTATCGTCGGACCAGGCACAGCGGATGTTGAAATTGTTGCACTGACCAGATCCATTCAATCAGACGTGTCGAAAAGTAACACAGCGTCGTATCCGGCAACAGATTTGTATGAAGGCAATTTTACGGTTCAAATCGGAGCATTCGGTGAAATGAAAAACGCTGAAAGACTCAGGAAAGAACTTGCTCGAACCTATGAAAATGTTTACATCACATCCTATTTCAATGGAAGTGATACTTTCTACAGGGTAAAGGTTGGTAAGTATACAAACCTGGCCAATGCAAACAGGTTTGAACGCATCATGATCCAAAACGGATACAAGGGTGCATTTGCCATCGCTGAGGATAATTAGTTTCCATCCAGAAATGGCCCTTTTCCGCAATCTCTGCGTCAATCTGCGGAATTACTTGTGCGGCGTACGACTTATAGCCTCCGCGTAATTCCTTGATTTCTTTGACCTTGCGTAAAAAATCTCATTTCTGAATTGGAAACTTACCAGTGTCCAATATTTTTTCGTGGGTGGACACGAATTAGAGGAAAAACATTGAAACATGTGGTCTTTTTGGATCGGGACGGCGTCATTAATTATGATTCTCCGGATTACATAAAAAGCTGGTCTGAATTTGAGTTTCTCCCCGGCAGCCTAAAGGCATTAAAACAGCTGACGCTGAATAGATTTCCCATCATTATCATTACAAACCAGTCTATGATTCATCGCAAGATGGTATACAAAAAAGATCTGGATTTCATCCATGACATGATGAAAAAAGCCGTTCAATCAAACGGCGGTGAAATAAAAGACATATTTTATTGTCCCCATATACCCCAAGACAGGTGTGACTGCCGTAAACCAAATCCCGGATTGATTTATAAGGCTAAAAAGAAATACCGGATCGACCTTGAGACGTCGATCATGGTGGGCGACAGTGCAAAGGATATAGAATGTGCCCGGAATGCCGGATGCGGATCTGCGGTTTTGGTTAAAACCGGCAATGGCGTTACGGCTGAAAAAATATTAAAAGAAAAGATGATCCATCCGGACGTTATCGTTCGAGATCTTTTGGAAGCCGTCAACTGGATCGTCGCCCGTAATAATCCGGCAGCGTTTCCGAACAACTCGTAATACCGATGAACAAGCCCATCCCCACAACCATCCTTGAAGGAGAGCTGGAAAGAATTACCTACTTCAATGCCGAGAATCATTATACCATCGCAAAATTAAAAGCCAGCAAAACCAAGAGTATCGTTACGATTGTCGGCACAATGCCGGCTGTCAAAGCCGGTCAATTCCTCAAGATTGAAGGAACCTGGGAAATCCATCCCAAATATGGACAGCAGTTTAAGATTAAGGCCTACAAGGAAACCTTGCCCGCAACAATTGACGGCATCAAAAAATATCTAAAATCCGGTATTGTCAAAGGGATCGGACCTTCAACGGCCGATAAAATGGTCAACCATTTTAAAGCCGAGGTTTTTGAAATCATAGAGAAATATCCGGAAAAACTTCTGGAAATAGAAGGCATTGGAGAAGCTAAAGCCGCATTGATATGCAATGCATGGAAATACAATCATGCGGCAAGAGGTCTGATGCAATTGTTGCAAGAGGCAGGCGTTAAAACATCTTATTGTGCAAAAATGCTTAAACAATATGGCACAGATGCAGTGGATGTTATCCGAAACGATCCTTACCGTATGACCTTTGATATTCCGGGTATCGGTTTTTATTTTGCTGACAGGATCGCTCTGAATCTGGGTGTTTCGAGCGATGATCCAAAACGTGTGAGGGCGTGCATTATCCACGTGTTGCTGCAATTCACAAATGAAGGACATGTCTTTGCTTATGAACATCAACTGATTGAACATTGTCAGCGTCTTTATCAGTTGGAACCCGATATCATCGGATATTCGATGGAGACATTGGCTGCCGAGAAAGAACTGGTCATTGAAAATGCATTGGATTCTTCGGAAAACAGAATCATTTATCTCAGAGAATTTCACCAGGCGGAAAACGGGATATCGAACCGGCTTAAAGCGCTGATGTCTGTCCCGATTACACCCCATTCAATCGATGCAGAACGTATTTCAACGGAAGTTCAAAAAAAATTGGCCATAGCGCTTTCTGAGGAACAAATTGATGCGCTCGAAAAAATACTTTCCCATCGGGTTGCGATCATCACCGGAGGACCCGGAACCGGTAAAACAACGTTGATACGGTCTATCAATGCCATATTTGAAGTGTTCGGGAAAAGGGTGCTTCTTGCGGCACCCACCGGCCGGGCTGCCAGACGGTTGTCCGAGGTGACCCGAAGGGAGGCAAAAACCATTCACAGATTGTTGGGGGTTAATTTTCAAGACGGACTGTTTCATAAAAACAAGGATAATCCCCTCGATGCGGATGCAGTGATTATCGATGAAGCATCAATGTTGGACACACTTTTAATGTTTCATCTGATAAATGCAATCCCCATGACCGCTGTATTGGTTCTGGTGGGTGATGTTTTCCAGCTTCCATCCATAGGACCCGGCAACGTCCTCTCTGACATGATAAAATCAGCTCAAACCCCTGTTTTTTATCTTAAAAAAATATTCAGACAGGCGCATCAAAGTCCCATCATTTTGAATGCTCACAGAATTCGCAATGGTGAGTTGCCGGTCTTAAGGTCTCTGGACGATTCGGAGGGTCTTTCAGAGTTTTATTTTTTGGAGCAGGGTGATCCGAATAGGGTTGTTTCTACCATTGTTGAATTGTGCACAAAAATAATTCCCGAGACTTTCTCTTTTGATCCGATGCACGATGTTCAAGTGTTAACACCGATGCATAAAGGTCTTGTCGGCACAACCCATCTCAATCAGGTTTTACAAAAGGCTTTGAACCCGAACCCGGTGATGGTTGAAACCGCAGGTACAACATTTAAAGTTGGGGATAAGGTCATGCACCTTAAAAACAACTATCAAAAAGATGTTTTCAATGGAGATATCGGAACCATAAGCGCTGTAGATATGAAAGAACATGTTTTTTCGGTGGACTACTACGGGAGGACGGTAAATTACGATTTTACGGAAACGGATGAAGTCTCTCTGGCATATGCCATATCCGTTCATAAATCACAGGGGTCCGAATACTCGGCCGTAATATTGCCGATCATGGTTCAGCATTATGTTCTTCTTCAAAGAAACCTTTTATACACCGCCATTACACGGGGTAAGAATCTGGTCATTATTATCGGCACAAAAAAAGCCCTGACAATTGCTCTAAAAAACGATATGCCTAAAAAGCGCCTATCCGGACTTGCTTTCAGGCTTATGAGTAATTAGTTTGTAAAGATACCTTGTTTTTGAGTGATAAAATAAATATATATGAAAAATCTTGACAATGCGTATTATTTCAATTAGTTAAACTTCAACCTTTATTGAGGTGCATGTTTGCAAAGTATTTAAATAAAAACAATTAATTAGGTGATTACTCATGGCAGTTCCAAAACGTAAAACATCAAAATCAAAGCGGAATAAACGGCGGACTCATCAAAAGACCGCAGCCCCCAATCTGACCAGTTGTCCCCAGTGCGGTGATTCCAGGCTTCCACACCATGCATGCCCCGGTTGCGGCACATATAAGGGCCGCACTGTAATTGATGTCGAATAATTTTGTTCGTTTCCAAAAAACGTCCTTTTTACTCGATGGGGGAACATTTTTAGAATTTTTGGAAATGTTATCACTTCAAGTGTAATATGCAGGGTAATATTATGGCCGAAAATAGAACACCCATTGTCATCGGCAGCGATCATGCTGCATATGCTTTGAAAGAAAAAATCAAAGCGTTTCTCATTGAAAGATCCATGGATGTTGAGGATGTCGGCTGCTATAGCGAAGATTCGGTGGACTATTCGGATATTGGGATTAAAGTTGCGTCGATGGTGTCATCGGGAAAATTCGGGCAAGGCATACTCATGTGTGGTACAGGGATCGGTATGTCCATGGTGGCCAACAAATTTCCTCATGTCAGGGCGGCGTTGTGTGCCGATATTTTCTCCGCTATCATGAGCAGACGACACAACAATTCCAATATCCTGGTTTTGGGGGGGCGTGTTATCGGGGACATTCTTGCCATGGAGATTGTGAAAGTCTGGCTGGAAACTCCTTTTGACGGTGGACGACATCAACGGCGATTGGAAAAGTTCGATCAGATAAATACGGATTTTACCAATAAAACATAATTAAACGTCTAATACCAAGCAAGGGATACGTATTTGAACTTCAGACTTATCGAAAAAGCAGATCCCGAAATAGCCCGTGCAATTTCTATGGAGATTGACCGGCAGACACACACGCTGGAGCTTATTGCATCCGAAAATATTGCCAGCCCTGCAGTGATGGCCGTACAGGCAAGTGTTCTAACCAATAAGTATGCCGAAGGTTATCCTGATAAACGCTATTATGGGGGATGCGAATTCGTTGATGTTGCAGAAAAGCTGGCGGTAGATCGAGTAAAAAAATTATTCAATGCAGAGTATGCCAATGTTCAGCCCCATTCGGGCTCCCAAGCCAACATGGCCGTTTACTTTGCCTTGTTGGAGCCCGGGGATACGGTTCTTGGGATGAGTTTGTCCCATGGCGGACACCTTACCCATGGAAGCCCGGTCAGCTTTTCAGGCAAACTTTATAATTTTATTCATTATGGCGTAAATGCAGATACCGGCACCATAGACTATGAAGAACTGAAACGATTGGCAAATAAGCACCGGCCAAAGCTGATTGTTGCCGGTGCAAGCGCGTATCCTCGTATTATAGATTTTGATGCTTTTGCGAAAATCGCGGCGTCGGTAAACGCTTATCTGATGGTGGATATGGCCCATATCGCAGGTCTGGTGGCAGCCGGGGTTCATCCATCTCCCATACCTTTTTCCGATGTAATAACTTCAACAACGCACAAAACCTTAAGAGGGCCCCGTGGTGGCCTGATTTTGGCAAGGACAAAGTACGGCACAAAATTAAACAAAGAAATATTTCCCGGCATCCAGGGCGGACCACTCATGCATGTTATTGCCGCAAAAGCGGTTGCTTTCAAGGAAGCTTTGAGTGAGTCGTTTACGACCTACCAGAAAGATACTGTAAAAAATGCACGGGCTCTTGCCGGCCATCTGATGGACAGCGGGATCAAACTCATTTCCGATGGCACCGACAATCATTTGATGATCGTCGATTTGAGGAATCTGAAAATTACAGGCAAAGATGCTGAAGATGCCTTGGGTTTTGCCGGAATTACCGTCAACAAAAATTCCATACCATTTGATACGCTCAGCCCGACACTCACCAGTGGCATCCGCATCGGGACCCCCGCCATTACCACAAGGGGTATGAAATCACCGGAGATGGAGACAATTGCAAAACTTATCGTCCATGTGCTTCAAAATCACACGGATGATGAAATTATTGCAACAACAAAGAAAAAAGTTTTTGAGCTTTGCGAAGCGTTCCCACTGTATTGCAACTGGCAAAAAGAGGTGGGATAAAATGGCCTTGGGAGGCAGCCGTCCATCATGGGAAGCCTATTTTATGGATATTACGTTTCTTGTTGCCAGGCGTTCCACATGCCTTCGGCGTGCGGTCGGAGCGGTTGTCGTAAAAGATAAAAGAATCTTATCGACAGGTTACAATGGTGCACCGACCGGCATTAAACACTGTCTTGAAGCAGGATGCCTGCGGGAAAAACTGAATATCGCGTCGGGTAAAAATCATGAGCTTTGTCGCGGTATACATGCGGAGCAGAATGCAATCATTCAGGCTGCCTATCATGGTGTCTCAATAAAGGGTGCATCACTTTTCTGCACAAACCTGCCTTGCTCCATATGTGCCAAAATGATTATCAATGCAGGGATAAACAGAATCTGTTATTCATCCGGGTATGCCGATTCCATGTCCGAAGAAATGTTGAAGGAAGCAGGGATCGACATTATAAAGATCGATGCCGGTCCATCCGAGCTAGTATCTGACCAGAAATAACCATTTATGGACAGACACGAGTTAAATATAAAAAATCCGGGATAGTATCAGGGAGGGATTCATGAAGTGTCCATTTTGTGCGGAAATTGACAACAAAGTGATCGACTCTAGATTGAGTAAAGATGGGAACGTCATCCGGAGGCGCAGGGAGTGCATCATATGTAGCAGGCGATTTACCACCTATGAACATATTGAAGAAATTCCTGTTATGATTGTAAAAAAAGATGGACGTCGTGAAGTTTTTTCCCGTGAAAAGGTACGTTCGGGCCTCCAAAAGGCCTGTCAGAAACGAGATATCAGCATTAACGTTATCGACGAATTCCTTGATGAACTGGAGCGTGATCTTAGAGAAGCCGGAGAAAAGGAAATATCTTCAAACAAAATCGGTGAAAAGATCATGGCAAAACTTCATGAAATAGATGATGTCGCATATGTAAGATTTGCTTCGGTTTACAGGGAATTCAAAGATGTAAACGATTTTGTTTCTGAACTAAAAAACCTTTTAAGCAAGCATTAGTCACGATTCGTAACCATTCGGATTCATCCGGGATTGGCTCATCCGTAGTATTTTGACATATACAGAAGACAAACGTTTTATGCAGATGGCACTTGATCTTGCCAAAAAAGGGGAGGGCTTCACCTCGCCCAATCCCATGGTGGGTGCCGTCATTGTTAAAGACCAAAAGGTTGTCGGGAAAGGATATCATAAAGCTGCCGGAGAAGCTCATGCTGAAGTCAATGCCATTGACGATGCCGGAGCTTTGGCGAAAAACGGAACCCTTTATGTTACACTTGAGCCGTGCAATCATACGGGTCGTACACCTCCTTGTACCGAAAAGGTTGTCGCTTCCGGTATCCGGCGGGTTGTCACTGCAATGAATGATCCAAATCCCGGTGTAAAGGGTGGAGGATTAGACTATTTAAAAAGTCGCGGCATCAGTATCACGGTGGGGGTTTGTGAAAAACAGGCAAAAAGACTCAATGAAATTTTTATAAAACATGTCGGAACAAAACGTCCCTTTACCATTGTTAAATGCGCGGCCACTCTAGACGGTCGCATTGCAACAAAAACGGGCGATTCCAGATGGGTTACCGGCGAAGAATCGAGGCAGTTTGTCCACCAACTCCGGCATTCTGTGGATGCCATCATGGTGGGTATAAACACAGTAGAAAAAGATAACCCCAGTTTGACCACTCGGTTGACGACCCGTCAAAAAAAATTAAAACCACTGGATCCAACCAGGATTATTCTCGACACGCACCTTCGAATTTCTGAAAAAGCTAAACTCTTGCGGCTACATTCGGATTCTGATACGATCCTGATCACCGGTTCTTTGGTTTCAAGTGATAAAAAGACCAGATTGGAAAAGAAAGGTGTCAGAATTATTGAATCGCCGGTAATAGATGGTCTGATCGACCTCGACCGGCTTATGGATCTCTTGGGATCTTTGGGCATCACCAGCCTCCTTATCGAAGGCGGGGGGCGGGTTTTCGCTTCAGCCCTATCCGCCGGAATCGTTGATAAGGTCCTATTTTTCTATGCGCCTAAAATTCTGGGAGGAGATGACGGCATTCCCATCTGTAAAGGTCCTGGTGTGGATTTAATGGATAATTGTATTCCGGTTAAGGATATTCATGTCAGGCGATTCGGCGATGATATTATGATAGAAGGGTATATTCAAGACGAATTAACCAAAGGCGGCTCAGCCATTAAAAACGGGATTGAAAATTGAAGATATAAGACCACGAATGAACACAAATAAACACGAATTAAAAAATAAAATATATGTTCATTAGCGTCCATTTGCGGTTAAACTAAAATGATATCAACAGGTTTTTTCCTTGATTGTTCAATTGACAATCTTGAATTGACAATTTTATGACTTATGTTTACAGGAATCATAGAAGGTCTCGGAACCATACGTGAGATTCGGCCGGAAGGCCAGGGAAAACGCATGACCGTTGATGCGGATTTTTTTCTTGAACAGACCAAGATCGGAGACAGTATTTCCGTCAGCGGTGCCTGTTTGACGGTAGTTATGATCGACGATAAACGTTTTACGGTCGACATTTCACCTGAAACGATTGAGAAGACGACTTTTAAAAGTGCCAGGATCGGCGATCGTGTAAACCTTGAAAGGGCCCTTCGTCTTTCTGACCGTATCGATGGTCACCTCGTTTCAGGTCATATCGATGGAATTGGAACCGTCACGCTCAAACAAAATATAGGAAACGCGATTATTGTCTCCTTTAAGGTGCCGGAATTCATTTCGCATTATATGATTCAAAAGGGATCTGTCGCAGTGGATGGCATCAGCCTGACCATTAACAATTGCGGCCACGATAGTTTTGATGTTAGCATCATTCCCCATTCGGCAAAATTGACGACCATCGGCTTTAAAAAGGCCGGAGATCTTGTCAACATAGAGACAGATATGATAGGAAAATACGTTGAGCGTTTTGTCGGGGGAAAACGCCATGATGAAAAGAAAAAAGGGGCCGGAAACTCAATAAATATGGAGTTTCTTGCGAAGAGCGGTTTTGTTTAATTTGCGTATTACAATTAAATAAACTCTATGTGTTTTAGCATCCCCCTCCTGCCAAAGCAAATACGGCGGGCGCGTGAGACAAAATAAATACCGGTTCACCCGGGTCAGGAGATCATAGATATAAATGCCACTAATAACCATTGAAGATGCAATTAAAGACATAAAAGCCGGACGTATGATCATTCTCGTTGATGATGAAGATCGTGAAAATGAGGGCGACCTTACCATGGCTGCTGAGGCGGTTACACCCGAGGCCATTAATTTTATGGCCAAACATGGAAGGGGGCTGATTTGCCTGTCCATGACCGGAGAAAAGATAGATTCCCTAAACCTTCCGTTGATGGTTGAGCACAACACCTCTTCGTTTCAAACCGGTTTTACGGTTTCCATCGAAGCCCGGTGCGGCGTAACAACCGGCATTTCCGCAGCGGATCGTGCCACAACAATTCTTACGGCAGTAGCGGACGATGCTCAACCCACCGATCTTGTTAGACCCGGTCATGTATTTCCTTTGCGCGGCAGGAATGGCGGTGTGATGGTGCGTGCCGGGCAGACGGAAGGGTCGATCGATCTGTCACGTCTAGCCGGTTTAAAGCCAGCCGGAGTAATATGTGAAATCATGGATGAAGACGGCTCCATGGCCAGAATGCCGGCGCTTGAAGAATTCAGTGAAAAGCATGGTATCGGCATATGCACCATCGCCGACCTTATAGAATACCGTATGCGTATGGAGTCATTCGTGAGAAGATCGGCGGAAACCATTATCCCCACTTCAATTGCAGGAGAATTCAAAGCCGTTGTGTATGAAAATGATGTGGATGATTTATTACATATCGCTTTGGTTAAGGGGGAAATTGATCCTGAAAAAGCGGTTCTTGTCAGAGTTCACTCTGAGTGTCTCACAGGGGATATTTTCGGTTCCCTTCGATGTGATTGCGGCGATCAGTTGCAGGCGGCAATGGAAATGATCGACCAGGAGGGTGCCGGAGTGCTTCTTTATATTCGGCAAGAGGGACGCGGCATTGGGCTTGTTAATAAAATAAGAGCCTATGCCCTTCAGGACCAGGGCCTCGATACGGTTGAGGCGAATGAGAGGCTTGGATTCCAGCCAGACCTTAGAAATTATGGAATTGGCGCGCAAATTCTGGTGGATCTTGGCGTGAAAAATATGAGGCTCCTTACCAATAATCCCAAGAAAATGGTCGGGCTTGATGGGTATGGCCTCCGTATTGTTGAGCAGATGGAAATCGAAACGGAACCCAATGAATACAATCGGCGGTATTTAAAGTGTAAACAACTTAAAATGGGACACCTGTTAAATGTCGATACCGTGTCGTAGCAATTAAACCAGAAAGAGGAAAGAGGATAAGGGAAACCACGGATGAACACGAATAAACACGAATTAATATAATAATATTTATGTTCATTTGCGCCCATTTGCGGTTATCTATTTTCTAATTCCTATTTCCTAATTACCGCCGGTATCTTGCAAGATTCAGGTAACGGAAACAGGAGGAGAGTTATATGCCAAAAATTATTGAAGCCAAGCTTCTTGCTGAGGGTAAAAAATTTGCGCTTGTTGTCAGCCGTTTTAATAACTTTATCACCGAAAGACTTCTTGAAGGGGCTTTGGATGGACTGTTAAGATCCGGGGCCAGGGACGAGGATATTGAAATCGTCAAGGTTCCCGGTGCTTTTGAAATACCATTGATGGCAAAAAAGATGGCTTCAACGGCTCGATATCATGCCGTTATCTGTCTGGGAGCTGTCATCAGAGGTGCCACCCCGCACTTTGATTATGTCAGCGCTGAGGTTTCCAAAGGCATTGCCATGGTCAGTTTGGATTCTGGAATTCCGGTCATATTTGGCATTGTAACCACGGACACCATTGAACAGGCCATTGAACGGGCCGGAGCAAAAGCCGGCAATAAAGGATGGAGTGCGGCAATATCGGCCATAGAAATGGCAAATTTAATTGAGGTTGTCGACCAGGCGTAACCATGGGGAACCGTCGCAAGTCCCGAGAACTTGCTATGCAGGCGCTCTTTTATATGGATATGAACCAGAACGACTCTAATGAGTTGCTGGAACTTTTCTGCCTTAATTTTACCTTATCAAAAAAGGCCCGCCCCTTTTTTCTAAAGCTTGTAAAAGGCGTAATTCAAGCAAAACCCGAGATTGATTCAATCATTGAGACCTTTTCCGATAATTGGAAAATAAACCGAATGGGCTGCGTGGACAGAAATATTATGAGAATCGCGGTGTATGAACTGCTTTACTGTCAGGACATTCCATCAAAAGTATCTATCAACGAGGCAATTGACGTGGGGAAAAAATTTGGCACCGAAGAATCCGGTGCTTTTATCAATGGAATCCTCGACAGTATTCATATAGCCCTTAAAAAAAAGAAAATTAAAATAAAGGGTGATATACAAATAAACGAAACCGGTTAAACAATGGAGGAAAACCTAGATCAACTTGAGCGAAGATGCCCCAGACTGGGTGGCCCAGTTTTATTTGCCTATTGCAAAACAAGCGGTGATGACCATTCCGTTTGCTGGAAAATCTTTGATTGCTGGTGGGAATGCTTTGATGTGGTGGGATATTTAAAAAAATTCCTTCCGGAGCATAAGTTTAAAAAACTTGCAAATTCAAAGCCGAAACAGAAAATCGTCAGTCTTGTGGAGCTTGTTGAGCAGGCAAAAAAGAGGATTTCGTGAATGGTGCTTTTGATCTTAAAAATAGGGGTAACACTTTAGCCTATTGAAAACATTGCCGTTCCTTTGAAATCCATTTGTTTCAAAGGACGATGCTATTACGAACATAAAGATCGGAACCAAAAATATATTCTCAAAAACTCGATAAGACGCCAACGTGCTCAACGAGTTCAACCGGCGTAACCTGATTGGA
>CAXMTB010000065.1:0-15116 GCA_964195835.1 uncultured Nitrospinaceae bacterium
CCTTATCCTCTCCATCATGTTCTTTCAACATTACATTCACGGTTTCCGATCGTCTTGTTTCAACGAATTCCCCAACATAATTTGCCTTAATCGGAAGCTCCCTGTGGCCGCGATCAACCAGAACGGCAAGTTCTATGCGATCGGGTCGTCCAAAATCTATCACAGCATCCATGGCTGCACGAATTGTTCGACCGGTAAATAAAACATCATCAACCAAAATAATCTGTTTTTCATCCACTGAAAAGGAAATATTCGTCGTCTTTACCACTGGATTAGGACCAATCCGAGTCCAATCATCTCTGTAAAGTGTAATGTCCATCTTTCCGCATGGAATCTCAATCCCTTCGATATCATTGATCCGGGACTTAATGCGTTCTGCCAGATATACCCCCCGGGTTTGAATCCCGATCAAGATTAAATTGTCAGTTCCTTTATGAACTTCAAGGATCTCATGGGTTATTCTGGTCAGTTTACGATATATATCCGATGCATCTAAAATGATAGTATTTTTGTTCATTGTGCGACTCCGATATTATAGCAAAAATTAACACCCTCCGAAGACAAAAGTCAGGTAGTTCCAATTTTTATATCATGCACAACTGTAAGATCAAGATTAATATAACATTTTATTATAACAGATATGGTGAAGCTTTTGGAAATGGTCTTGATTTTGAGTCATAATTTCCCTATTGTATAAAATGATGAAAAACAAATTTACAGGTGTGATATTGGCCGGTGGAAAAAATTCCCGTTTCTCCGGCAAGAACAAGGCATTGGTCCGTATTGGCGGAAAACGCATCCTTGACCGTATCTATGAGGTCTTTACTATCCTGTTTGACAAAATTATTTTGGTGACCAACGATCCGGTTCAATATATGGATTGGGATTTTGATATTGTAACTGATATTTTCCCCATTCGCAGCTCCTTAACAGGAATACACACAGGTCTTTTTTATACTGCCACTCCGTATGCTTTTTTCGTAGCCTGTGATATTCCTTTTATCAAAAAAGAATTGATAGAAGTTCTCCTTGATGGTGTTGAACCGAATATTGACATTGTTATCCCTGAAACTTCCAAAGGGGTTGAACCGCTGTGTTCTGTTTACTCGAAGCGATGTTTTAAGCCCATAGAAGAACAACTTGAAAAAAAATCTCTCAAAATTCAACAGGTGTTTCAGAAGGTTCGTGTTAAAAAAATCCCTGAAGATATTTTGCGTACTATTGATCCGGATCTGGTTTCTCTTTACAATATTAACACATCGGACGATCTGGCCCGGGCCAAACAGGCTGCAACTTATTTAACCGGGGTGTCACAGTGAATTTAATTCGAATGCTCGACACCATTAAAAAACACCCTGATTATCACAGGGCGGGAATGATCCTGTGCCATAACGGAATTGTCCGTGGCACATCGCGTAACGGGCGCAAGGTTTCAGGCCTAACGATTTCCGTTGATTATAATAAACTGCGTCATGTCATTGAAACATATAAACAACAGCCTGGAATAATAGAAATACTCGTTGAAATTGCCGACAACAGGCACCTGAATGTAGGCGATGACGTTATGCTTCTGGTTGTTGCCGGCGACATTCGCGAAAATGTTATTGCCGTGCTGAATGATACCCTGAATGCCATTAAAACCAGCGTTACGAGTAAAACAGAATTTTTTATACCCATATGAGGATTTTTTATGTCTGAATTTACTCACATTGACAAACAAGGACGCGTGAGGATGGTCGATGTCACCGAAAAAGAACCGACCCTGCGTGTTGCGGTTGCCCAAGGAATTGTCTCCATGAATCCGGACACTTTCGATAAAATTATGAATCAAACCGCACAAAAAGGGAACGTTCTCGAAACCGCGCGAATTGCCGGTATCATGGCTGCAAAAAAAACTTCGGAACTGATCCCCATGTGTCATCCTTTGAACATCACACATATAGCCATCGATTTTTTCCCGGACAAAACAAAAAGCGCCATAAAAATAGAAGGGGCGGTCCGTATTGTCGATCAGACAGGAGTTGAAATGGAAGCTTTGACTGCGGTATCCATCGCCGGGCTAACCATCTATGATATGTGCAAGTCTTATGATCGTAAAATGATCATTTCTGATATATGCCTAATTGAAAAATCAGGAGGGAAAAGCGGCGTTTTTATGAGAAAAGAGTAACAATTTATATTCCTGTCACTATTTGAAACGCTCAGCTTAGGTATGATTTATACAGCAAACTATCAACCCAACAACGTAACCTTTTAACAAGATCTGTATCCAGAAAGGTTTTCATTATGTCAAAATTAACAATTGCCGGGCTGGTTTCATGGTTTATTGGCGGACTGCTATTCGGTTTTCAGGCGATAGAAGCACTTGTTCGTACCGGAGGAGATTTGGACTGGAAAAACTTGATACTTGTGGATGTCATCGGCAAAAGCCACTTTGATTGGATTGCAGGGATGCCCGAAGGAATCGTTCACAACATCTCTCAATATATTGTTACCATGCCGTTATATATATTACTGTTTTGTGTCGGCATTCTATTTTTCATCTTGAACAGTTTAGTGTCTAAATTATAAATGAAACCCAAATTTTTTAACAAACATATCTCGATTGTTCTTTTTTTATTTTTCTTTTCCCTGATTTTTGCAGGATGTGGCCTCTTCAAAAAAAGACCGCCTGAAATAAAAGAAACTGCGCTGACAAAAATAGATTCATCCGCCTATCCGGATTTTTTTGATGATATGGACTATGATAGTTTGGAGAACTGCATTCTGGGAAGTATTTCATATCTTAATCGGGTGCCGCCGACAAAAACATTCAGGTTTGGACAAGACATCTTTGATTCGGCCCACATGATAAGATCCCTTGAGTACTTTCTCCAATTTATCCGAACAAAACCATTAAAAAATGAGCTGATACGATACATTAAAAATAACTATCTGGTTTACACCACTGTGGGCAGTGATACTCCGGGCCAGGTTTTTTTTACCGGATATTACGAACCTGTTTTAGAAGGAAGCCTAAACAAAGACTCTGAATATTCGTTTCCAATTTATGCTCGGCCTGACGATTTGACGACGATTAACCTCTCTCTTTTTTCCCAGCAGTTTAAAGGGGAAACCATCGTCGGCAGATATACTAATCAACGTGTTGTGCCCTACTATGACCGAAAAGAAATCGAATACGAAGGGCTTCTGGAAGGTAAGGTCCAAGAAATCGCCTGGCTTAAGGACCGTTTTGACCTTTTCTTTTTACAGATTCAAGGGTCGGGGAAAATTTATCTTGATAACGGTGAAATCATTAATGTCCACTACCATGGATCAAACGGCCAGCCCTACCGGAGCATCGGCAAACTCCTCGTTGACGAAGGTAAAATATCCCGTGAAGAGATATCTATGCAAAAAATTCGTGATTATTTACGCCAACACCCTGAAGAAGTCGAAACCGTTTTAAATTATAATCCAAGCTATGTGTTCTTTAAAGTCGAAAAAGAGGGTCCTCTCGGGTCTTTAGAGGTAAAATTGACGCCAGGACGATCCATTGCTTTGGACCGTCGGTTATTTCCTTTGGCCGGTCTGGCTTTTATTGAAACCAAAAAGCCTTTGATTAATGGAGATAGGACGATTCACAAATGGATGGCGTTTTCTCGATTTGTTCTGAATCAGGATACCGGTGGCGCCATTCGCGGTCCCGGCCGGGCTGACCTGTTCTGGGGAAACGGCCCATACGCTGAGATCGCAGCCGGTCATATGCAGGAATTCGGCAAACTCTATTTCTTGATACTTAAACCGGATATTCCCTGATTGATCGAGCAGGTCTACCTCATTTAAATAGCGAATTGCTCGGAATAAATAAAGTTATAAGCTTATGAAAATCATGAAAATTCCAAGCACCAAAATACAAATCTCAAATAAAAATCAATGACCGAAAATCAAAATTCAAAACAGATCGAATGACGGCGAGACATCCAATAAGTGATTAAACTGTTTTGGTCATTGTAATTTTGGTATTGTTTGGAATTTGAGTATTGTGATTTGGGATTTTAGTGCCGTATTTGGGAAGCAAATCGCTTCCATCTGAATCAGCGAGAGTAGACTTTGACGTTACACTGGACGATTGAGGGTTATATGCTTGACTCTTTTATGTAAAAAATTTATGAGTATTTTTTAGCTTTTATCATTTTTTTCTACAAGCCATCTCAAAAATGCAGATTATGTTCAAGGACAAGGCGCGAGCCGATGAAAAAGCACAGCATACATAGGCGTATGTGAGCATTTTGAAGAGGCTCGCAACGCCGTAATTGGGCGTTAGATGTATTTTAAGATGGCTTGTACTGTTAAGGAGTCACCTATGTTTGGCATTGGCATGCCTGAAATGATTTTGATTTTGGCAATCGCACTGATTGTTATCGGACCTAAAAAACTTCCGGACCTTGCAAAATCTTTAGGACGTGCTTTTGCCGAGTTTAAACGGGCAACATCCGAATTAAAAGAATCTTTTGAAATTGATTCTGAATTAAAGGAAATTAAAACAACCTTTAATGACATGAGGAGCGAAATTAAGGAAGCCATCGAGGTAGATGTCGATACAAAACCCGAAGATCAAAACCTTTCTGATAATTCCGGAGAAAAACAACATGAAAATAAAATCCAAGAAAAAAAATCAGACGGTTCAATAAGTAATGGATGATCAAGATAAAATCCCTTTTACCGCCCACCTTGAAGAACTCAGAAAACGTCTAATTATCTGTTTTGCCGCCATCGGCATCGGTTTTGTCTTGTCATACGGTTTTAAGGAAAAACTGTTTCAAATCTTAACCCGCCCGCTGATTGGAGTCATGCAAACCGGTAATAAGCTTATATTTACCGGCCTTCCCGAAGCTTTCTTTACTTACTTGAAAGTCGCATTTCTCTTTGGCATTATTCTGGCCGCTCCTGTCATTTTTTATCAGTTCTGGATGTTTGTCGCACCGGGGTTGTATGACAAGGAAAAACGTTTTATGTTCCCCATTGTTTTTCTGTCCACCATTTTCTTTGTCGGCGGTGCATTTTTCGGATATTTTATTGTATTTCCTTACGGCTTTAAGTTTTTTTTAGGGTTTGCCTCTGACATTATACGGCCACTCCCATCCATGAGGGAATATTTAAGCTTTGCCTCAAAATTGTTGCTCGCCTTTGGTCTTGTTTTTGAACTTCCTTTGATTATAACCTTCCTTGCCAAACTCGGCATGGTTTCCGTAAGTTTTTTAAAGAAAAACAGAAAATATGCGCTACTTTTGTTTTTTGTCGGAGCAGCAATTTTAACGCCTCCGGATGTTGTAACGCAGATTATGATGGCGTTGCCTCTAATGGTGCTTTATGAAATCAGCATTGTCGGCGCGAGAATTTTCGGAAAAAAGAAACCGGCAGAAGACGATAATAATGAGGTATTTAATAGAGAAAGGAGCAAGGAGGATAAGGAAAACCACGAATGAACACAAATTAACACAAATTAAAAATAATAATATTTATGTTCATTTGCGCCCGCCCGCCTCGCCTGAACGAACCCAAGGCTCGCGATGGCGGGCAGGTCCATTTGCTTGCCCCGTAGGTTCGGCAAATCGTACTGGGGCGGTTATCTATTTTCTAATTCCTATTTTTAATATTGACAGATATATTTCAAATTGATAGGTATCTTTGCGTTTTGTTCGTCACAACTTAAACAGAGAACGAAAGGGGATAACACGTGGTTATGAGCAAAAGATACTGGATCATTGCAACGATTGCGATAATAGCAACCCTCTTGATTACCACCGGAATCTATGCCGGAAAAGAGGTCAAGGATGAAATCAAGATGGAAAACAAAGCATATGACAAACATAAAAAGGGCATACAAACGTTTTCGCACATGAAGCATGCAAAGGAATATGCCGAGAAACATCCGGAACTTCATAAAAAAGGCTGCGGAGAATGTCACCACGAAGATAAAGATGGAAAATCGGTTCCCTTAAAAAACCTGAAAGAAGGCGACGAAGTCAAAAACTGCATCGAGTGCCACAAAAAGGCGGGATATATTAAAGGTAAAAAAGCAAAAGGGCTGAAAAAAGAGCAAAAACGTGAATATCATGCCAATGCCATACATGATAACTGCAAAGGATGCCACAAGGATTTCAACAAGAAAATGAAGTTGAAATCAAAAGATAAAGGCGCTGCACCGGTGACCTGTAAACAGTGCCACGGCGGAAAAGACGAGAAAGAATAGTTAAGAAATAAAAAAATTAAAGGGGTAATCGTCGTTTATAGGGTGATTACCCTTTTTTTCCTTTTTTTGGTTGCATTCACAAGTTCCGGGTTCACCGTTCAAGGGTTGATGGAAGATTAAATTATGGATCTAACCTTGAACTCTGAACCTTGAACCCTGAACGATTATCTTTTTTTATAGGCCATCGCATTGCGGACCATAGCTTCGGCCCAGGACGGCGTACCAAGGGCATGGATATGGGTATAAGTGGCCAGAACATTTTTATAACAGACCCCGTCCCGCTTATTCAAAAAACCGCTTCCACGTTTCATGCCAAAAGCCAGATCTTTATCCGTTCCACGCCATTCTAAAACTTTCGAATAGTGAAACTCATGACCTTTAATTTCAGAACCGATTTTATAATAGGGATTCTCATGTTCCACTGAAACCACCGTGTACCCGTGACCCTGGGGCTTTTTGGAAAATCCAAATACCACCGGAAGTACCCCGGCCATGGGGAAGGTCCCTTCGTCCAGAACGAGTTCCTCCCCGAGATACATAAGACCACCGCACTCCGCATATATGGGCAAACCCTTTTCTGCCAGATCTTTTAATTGCCTTCTGAAGGTTACATTGTCTGCCAGTTCTTGGGCATGAGTTTCAGGAAATCCGCCGCCAATATACAAGGCGTCCACCTGCGGGATGACATCGGTTGTAAAGGGGCTGACCATCATGGTTTCTGCCCCTGCTGCATGTAGCGCCTCGATATTTTCAGGATAATAGAACTGAAACGCAGAATCCTTGATGATGCCGATGAGGGGGACCGGTGGGAGCGAAGCGGAGATCCCGTTTCGGCGTGGATACTGCGTGCCGTTTTCATGCCGGATCTTCCCCTGTGCAGCTTCCGGAGCAGCAAGCGGGCCGGCATTAACGGAAACTTCGGCCAACGCTTTAAGGTCAAGATAACGAGCGGCTATTTTGGATGCATCATGAATGGCATCCATTGCACAGCCGTGTTCCGGGGTTGGAACCAGCCCCAAGTGTCTTTCCGGGAATTTTTCCCAGTCGAGTTTCGGGATTGCACCCAGCACCGGAATATTGCAATACTGCTCAATATTTTTCCGAAGAACATTTTCATGCCGGGATCCCGCCACCCGATTCAGGATCACCCCTTTTATCGCAACATCAGGATCGAACTTCAAACACCCCAACACAGCCGCCGCCATGGTTCGGGTGGATTTTGTACAGTCGATGCAAAGCACAACAGGTGTCTTAAGAAGCTTGGCCAATTCCGCGGTACTGGTACTTCCATGGATATCAATACCATCGTATAATCCACGATTTCCTTCGATAACCGAAATACCGTCTTTTGTGGAATGGGATAAAAATGACTGAAAGATATACGGTTTTTTAACCAGGAAGGTGTCCAGATTGTAGCAGGGCCGGCCGGCCGCAAGAGAAAGCCAGCCGGCGTCAATATAGTCCGGCCCTTTTTTAAAGGGCGTGATGTGTTTGCCCGCTTCTTTCCATGCAGCAGTGATTCCGATGGATACGATGGTCTTCCCCGCTCCTCCCCGCAGGGCTGAAATTAAAATTCGGGGGAAATCCATATCTTCCTGCTGCATAAGGGACTTTTAAATAAACACAGGTTCCAAAGCGGCCGTTATAAACAGACGATTTTTGCTTTTTAATCTTCGTGCTCGGCAGCCGCCTGTTTACCGGCACCTTTAAGCCCATACATCGACGTGCTTCCGCTGGACCAGTATTCGAGAATTTCCTCTTGCACCATCTGGGTAATCAGTTTTTTGGCAACTCTGGGTTTTAAACCAAGCATTTTTGCCAAATCATTAAAGTAAAACTTGGTTTTACTTTTTCTCTTTTGCAGCCCTGATACGATTATTTCTTTTGCCTCTTCGTAATCCATTGATTGAGCCTCTTTTTATTAAGGGGGCACATATCGTACCCCCTTGTTGTATTGCCGATTAGAATTTAAATTGTGTGGTCTGGCGCCAGGTATAATATGCCGGATCACGGAAATCATCGATAAGGTGATGGGTGAACTCAAGTTCACACTTTTCAAAGAATCTCTCCCATCCAATCCTTTCCGCCCACTCACCAACACGTTCATATTTATTGGCGCCGGCTGCATAGGCTTCGACGATTTTTTTGATACAATCGGTGGTTTCCGGCCATCGTGGTGCATTATTGGGCAGAAACGCAACGACCACTTTTGAAAACTTTGGCGCGGAAATCCGGTTGGACACCTTGCCACCGGCCATAATCACGATACCGTCGCCCACATCATCAGCCAGCGGCATTGCCGGACACATGGTGTAGCAGTTACCGCAGAACATACACCTGGGTTCATTGACTGAAACACTGTTCACCTTGGTCCCATCAGCAAGTGTGACTTTGGTCGGCTTGATGGCTGCCGTTGGGCATGAAGCGATGGCCAAAGGAATCTCGCACATCTTGTCCAGGTATTCATGATCCAGCATGGGCGGCTTACGATGATACCCCAAAATGGCGATATCCGAACAATGGACCGCACCGCACATGTTCAAACAGCATGCCAGGGATACGCGAAGCTGCGCCGGAAGCCGCATATTCTGAAAATCATCAAACAGCACATCCATGGTGGCCTTTACCGGACCCGAAGCGTCGGTGGCCGGTGTGTGGCAGTGAATCCATCCCTGGGTGTGTACAATATTGGTGACACCGGCGCCGGTACCGCCGATGGGAAATTTAAAACTTCCGCCGCCAAACTTTCGGCTTGCAAGATCTTGTTTTAACGGCTCAACCTTTTCTTTGCTGTCCACCATGAACTCAATGTTGTTACGGGTGGTGAACCGCATATATCCGTCACAATGCTTGTCGGCAATGTCACAAATTTCACGAATGAGGGAAACGGACATCAAGCGTGCCCCGCCGACCCTTATGGAATAGACTTCATCGCCGGTCTCCGAAACATGAACCAGGACGCCTGGTTCCAGTATCTCGTGATAGAGCCATTTGCCCTTGTTATTCTTAATCACCGGCGGATAGAATTCATCAAATTTTCTTGGACCGATGTCAGTTATTCTGTTTTCCATCGGCTTGTCAGGATTATAACCTGAGGATATAAATGCCATGGTCAGTACCCCCCTATCTTAGATGGTGTTTTCTAAATTCGTTAACATCACGGTCGAAACCGCCTTCGACTTCGTCTTCTTTCCAGAAGATGTACGGATTGTGACGCGGTTCCTGAACATGCTGGGGAACTGGCTTAATATTCGTCATCTCGAGCAATCTCTGAAAGCCTTGCCGTTTCATGAGTTCGCCGAGTCGTTCGCGGTTCTTCCCTTCTTCCATCCAATAGTCCCAGATGCTTTCAATGACTTCTTTGATCTCGTCGTAAGGCTCTTCAACCTTGACAAACGGGACCAAAAGCGAGCCCATCTGAGCGCCGTCAAGAATCGGTGCTTTTGCACCGACCAGTATTGAACAACCCCGGTCTTCACCGACCCTTAGGGCTCTTGGCAT
Organism: uncultured Nitrospinaceae bacterium; assembly: GCA_964195835.1. Taxonomy (GTDB): domain Bacteria; phylum Desulfobacterota; class Desulfobacteria; order Desulfobacterales; family UBA11574; genus UBA11574. The sequence goes on from CAXMTB010000065.1 coordinate 9,737, forward strand.
GACACTGATGCAGTGCATGCATCTTGTGCACTCACGATCATCTATTTTCAGTTCTCCACCCTCCATCCACATACAATTGGTGGGGCAAAGGCCGATCACCTCTTTCTGAATGTCAAACGGGCCCCAGTCGCGCCCGGCATGGGCACCACCATTGGGTGGAACCTCTCCGCCCACATAGGCCTTGACCGCTTCCTGATCGATTCGGATATTGTCCCGCCAGGTACCAATAAAAGAAATGTCCGCACGTGCGATGGATGCCACGCAGCAGTTGGGACAACCGTCAAATTTGAATTTGAACTTGTATGGGAATGCCGGCCGATGAAGCTCATCCTGATACTCCAGGGTAAGATGATGACAAAGCGCCTGGGTATCATAGCATGACCATTCGCATCGTGCCTCGCCTACACAGTCGGAAGGGGTTCTCAGGTTTGACCCGGAGCCGCCCAGATCCTGATTCATATCATGAGTGAGTGTCCAAAAAATCTCTTCAAGCTGGGGCGTCGTCGTACCCAAAAGGATGATATCACCGGTGGACCCGTGCATGTTGGTGAGGCCGCTGCCGCGAAGTTCCCAGAGGTCACAAATTTTTCTGAGAAATTCAGCGGTATAAAACTTGCCGGCCGGCTGGTTGACTCGCATGGTGTGAAAATGAGCAACACCCGGGAACATCTTGGGCTGGTCACAATATCTGCCGATAACACCACCGCCATAACCGAACACGCCGACGATTCCACCATGCTTCCAGTGGGTTCTCCCGTGTTTGAATGACAGTTCGAGCACACCCAGAAGGTCTTCACACACGTCCACAGGAATCTGGAAATCCAGACCTTTTTCATTCTTTTTTCTTGATTCAGCCTCCTGTTTTAGATCAGACACGAAACTCGGCCATGGCCCGCTTTCAAGCTGGTCCAGCAAAGGGGTTTCATGTTTTGCCATTGTATTACCTCCATTCTAATTGAAAATTAACCTATCTGACTAAAAAAAAATTCACCGCCCCCTTTTAGGGCAACAACAATCACCTCCCCTCAATTTTTTCATTTTTTTTAGATGTTATCATTCAATACTTCTTTGTATAAAGGCCAGAACAAACAAAGAAATCATATAAAATTAATATCGATGCTTGTCAATAAAAAAGCAGGGTTTCAAAGCGTTAAACACCATTTTATTTTGAAACTACGGCGTTACATTTTTTCTAATTGTCTGATGCTATTGTACAGACCCTCGACATGCTTTTCAAGATGCTGCCAGATGACCGGAACCTCCGGAGCCTGTGAAGAATATGTATGAACAATGGCGTGATTCAGATCAAAAAAATCCGCCCGACAGCAGGATAAAAGATGCTGTCGGAAACAGTCGTTCAAAGGCTCTTCAAAAACGCTGATCTCTGGTTTTAATGCCAGTGCTTCAAAAAAGCCTTTCAGGATTCCTTCGAGTGCCGCATCATCAGACCACACGATTTCTCCAACCCCATCCAGCCGGTCAATCCGCATTTTGATTGCCATATTTAAAAAAAATACCAGCAATGCTTCTAAAATCAATTCAGAATCCGGTTCTATAGATTCAGACGCGATAGTGTTCTCATACATGGATCTGTATTGTCTCACGGTGACGAGCTTTAACTCGATATCATCTTTTTGACACTTTAAAACAAAATCACCGGCAGCATGATGCCACGAAAATATCTGCTCAAAAGTTAAAATGTTATAATAATAGGTTAAAATCTTCGCGGCCTGCCGGTAAAGTTCCATGGTTTGATGGGGTGTCAGGAAAAAGTTCCCGTGTTCATGATCCCATACAATGATTTTGCACTTCCCATCTGACGGATCAAGGAACATGTGGAATTCGTTAAACCCCTCGAACCATTCACCTAAAAACATCCTGGTTTCAACTTGATCCATCTTTGTAAAAACGTTGCCCTGGGCGTATACTTTGGGAATAAACGAATAAGGGTATTGTGTGTTGAGCTTTTTTAAAAGCCGGTATTCTCTTTGAGCACATTGTTTTCCGACGTCTGTAACAGCAACGTTCAGGACAAAGGGAATCTCAACGGCCTGTAAAACGGTTTCAATTTTGGATGGATGATAAAACTCGCCGTGTTTGTCGAGAAAAATTCTGATCTCTTCTATTTCGTCAGGCGTTATATTTCGATGAAGATATTGGGAGACTGTTTGTGTAATGATCGCATATCGATCTCTTTCCAGAAAATTTCGCACGGCTGTAAAATAGTCGCCGTGATTTATGAAAATGTCACTGTCTGATTTAATTGTCCTGGCGGATTGATGTCGGCTGAGGGGAATGGGAGTCGACCATATAAAATCACCCTCTTGAACAGGATTGTTTCTGCTGGATAAAAAAAACTTGAATCTCAGCATGCAGTTTTCTTCTGCTGATATTGTTTATCTGTATTTTTTGATTTCATCTAAAATTTCAGGAGCAACCTCATAACCGAGTTCCACCGCTTTATCCAGGTTTTTAACAGCAAGCACATATTCCCCTTTTTCGAGGTAAGCGATGGCCAGGTTGTTGTATGCCACGGCAAAGTCAGGTTGAAGTTCAATGACCTTGAGGCTGGTCTCAATGCTTTCATCGATCATCCCTTTCATGAGATATGCATTGGCCAATGTGGTATAAGCCTGCAAAAATTTGGGATTCCATCGAATCGCTTTTTCTAAGGCTGGGATCGCTTCCTCAATATTTCCCAATTGAAGTTGCGCAAATCCAATATTTCCATAACCTTCGGAAAACCCTGCCCTTGATTGTACCGCCGCCTTATTGTATTTAAGGCATCCCTCCAGGTCCCCGCGCTGCAAACAGATCCCTCCCAGCTGCACATACGCCTCTGCAAGATTCGGGCTACACTCGACTGCCTGAAAAAGTTCCTTTTCAGCTTCCTCGTATTTTTTCAGCCCCAGTAAGCCAACTGCAAGGTTATAATGGGATGTGCCGCATTCAGGGTTCGAGGCAACGGCCGCCCTTTGATGAGCAATAAATTCTTGTACGTTTTTTGCTTTTGTCATTGTATAATCCTTAATTTTGTTTATTATTTCTTATTTAAGCTGAATTGGGGTTATTATGTCATCAACCGATTGTCAAGGAAAAATAAAACTTAGACATTGTTTGAAAACCGATCTTTTTTCTTGACACAACGTATACCTTTTTTTAGGTTTGAAGTTCAATCATTTTAATACGGTACCCTGATTGTTTTACTAAGACAACAACCATATGTGTAAAAAGGGGGATTTATGATCGCAGGATGTTTCACGGCAATTGTTACACCATTTAAAGATGATGCTGTCGACTATGAAGGTCTGGGTAGATTAACAGACTTCCAGATCAAAAATGGAATTACCGGAATATTGGCCGTGGGGACCACCGGAGAGAGTCCTGTTTTGAGCTGGGATGAACATAACCGTGTTATTGAAACCGTTGCAGAAAAGACAAAAGGTAAGTGTCTTTGCATTGCCGGTGCCGGAAGCAATAACACAAAGGAATCTCTGGAAGGAACAAAACATGCTGTTTCGGTCGGTGCAGATGCGGTTCTGCTGGTGGATCCATACTACAATGGACCCAGCTCTCTTGAAATACGCAAAGAATATGTCGCTCCGGTGGCCAAAGCTGCTCCGAATATAGAAATTATTCCTTATGTCATTCCGGGCAGAACCGGTGCACAACTTTTGCCTGAAGATATAGCACTTTTAAATGAAGCGTTTGATAATGTTAACACGGTCAAAGAAGCCACCGGTAATATTGAAAACATGAAGAATACAAGAAGATGCTGCGGACCGGATTTTACCATATTGTCCGGTGATGACGGGATGACATTGGAAATGATGTTGAACCCTGAGATAAAGGCTTCCGGAGTCATTTCTGTGGCGTCGAATGTTGTGCCCAAAGCGGTGGCCCAGATGGTTCACCTGCTTCAGGAGGGTAACCAGGCTGAAGCCAAAAAACTGCTCAGCGCCCTTGGACCTCTTTTTGATCTGGTAACGGTTAAAACAATGGAAATGACACCTTTTGGTGAAGTGGTATGCCGCGCCAGAAACCCGCTGGCTTACAAAACACTGATGTCGATTCTGGGAATGCCCGCCGGCAGGTGCAGGCAGCCTCTAGGGAAAATGACACGAAACGGCCTGGAAACGGTGCTTAAAGCTGCACGAAAAGTACAGGCGGATAATCCTGAAATATTGGAACCTGTGGCCGAATTCTTCAATGTTGACATTGAGGGGCGCTTGAACGATCCATCTATCTTGGAAGGGCTTTATTACGAAGAATATTGATGACTTCGCAAAAGTTAAAAAAATAAATTTTTGCGAGAGTGTTTTGTATTTGGTGTTTAGTATTTTCAGGCCTAACAAGCTGATATATCAGTATATATTTTAAATCAAAGCACCGAACACTTAATGAAACATAGTTTGATGCCGGATATCGTTATGCTCAACATGAGGTATCCGGCATCAAAATTCTTTTCTAAGAGTTCGCATCTTCTTTCAATTTAAAACTCCCTTCTTTAAACAAAACATCTTTCAGCCACTTCAAACCAAATTTTAAAAGTGCTATGTCATCTGCTTTGATTTTTTCTATGGTTTCAGCATCTATGTCATATCGATCCAAAAAAGAGCTTTCAAAAACAAAGGCTTTAAATTTATCGATATTGTAGCTGACTAAAAAAAACATTTTTTTACTTTCTTCAATGAGCTTGAGATTGGGAGGGAAGGATCGTTTACGCACCACCAGATCGGTCCATTCGGCGTTGATGTCATCATGGATGTCGACCCCCTGATCTTTTCTCCACTCACGGATGGTCCATTCTTTTTCTTCTTCAAACCCCAGACAGTGCGGTTCATGAACAAAAAAATAAAATCCTTCATCCCGCACCTGCTCTTTATGGCTGAGTGAAGCAACCCCCAGCGGATAATACCGGCAGGTGGTGGGCCTGTCAGTATAAATGATGCAACCATCGTCTTTGACAAAAGGACATGATTGTAAATCGTCATCCATCAACTTTAAGGTCACAACCGGCAAATCCGTTTTTTCCCAAAGTTGGGGGGTGGTATACACGGCAAGAAATTCTTCCGAAGATAGCTGCAAGCGTTTTTTAAGTCTGATAATATCATAGGGCGTTAGTATGATATTAATCCCCCTACAGCATTTGGTGAAACATTTTACACCGTTATGACATTTAAAATTGAACTTGTTGTCTAACCCAAGTCTTACAGGTGGTATATCAGCCATACGATCTGATGAATTCATATTTTTTCTTCCTTTTTCATATTAAGATTTTGGACCTTATTAACTGAAGCACCGGCCGATGTCAACCATTGAAAAATAAGATATTATCTGCCAAAATCTTCTTAAAAAGTAACATTTCAATAGGTCCCGT
>CAXMTB010000066.1:0-15077 GCA_964195835.1 uncultured Nitrospinaceae bacterium
CCACAACTACCGTTTTGTGATATCGTATTATGGTATCACAAAAAAATCAGGCCACTGATAGCTTTTTTTCATTGCAGGTATCACCAGGAATTCCTGAGCAAAATAAACCTTCAAAGGAAGCGGCCTCAATGTCCTCCCTTTAACTTTTTCATGTTTTCCATTAGTTGGTGCCATGCGTAGACAAATTGTATCCGAATAACACTGTTATCCAGATCGCTGTCGCCAAACACATTGGACATATAACTCGTGCGTATGGTGAGGTTGTCCGTCGCTTGATAATTCAAAGTAAAGCCAAGATTCCCAACGTCGAGCTTATCCCCCACTTCAACGCCGTTAATTTCTGACTGGAAACCGCCGCGGTAGAGCAGGTCCAGGGAGCCGAAAAAGCTTCTGGTAAAATCATGGGTCAGATGCGCTTCGAGTTGCCACATGGGATCATTCTCCAGTTTCTGCCCTACAAAATCGTCGTTCTCAGCGAAAAGCCAGACCGAGGGGATTATTTCCAGGCTCGTCATGTACCCCGGGGAAAACACTCCGAAATGATATTTGAAAGGAAGGGCGACGCGGCCATACCAGCGGTTTAGACCCATATTCACCAGTTTATCCTTGTCGTACTCACCGATTGGAAATGCCAGCAACACCGCAGCGTCGAGGGTCCAGGTCGGTTCGTAGTTCACCATATCGACGGTACTTTTAAGCTGTGAGGTGCCAAAAAGGTTAACATCAAGTTGCACGCTGGGGTCACCGTATCCTGAGGCGGACTGGCGCAACGAGTCCCCCGGCGTCACCCCCGGAGGTAGAAACCCTGGCGGTACAAAATTGGTGTTGACATCGAGATCGACACTACCTCCGACGATGTTAACAGCAAGCGACGACGCTCGATTGAAAAGTGTGAAGTGGCGGGCATAGTTGGCTATCATGACATTGGCCTCGGTGTCCGAGTTCGGATAGATAAATTGGCTTGGATCGAATTGTTGGGCTCCGGAGGCCTGCATATTCAAGTTTAGGTACTGGAAGGACAGCACGTTTGTGCCATCTCTCCCTTTCCAGTAGGCACGAGCGCCATCGTCAACGGCAAGGGCTGGCCCACTGAACAACAGGATGATGGCAAGGGTTGCAAGAAAGGCCCATAATCGGGTATGTCTGTTTCCTGATTTCATCACTATTGCCTCCTTATTGATTCATGAGTTCGATAAGTTTTTTATATGGAAGCGCTTCCAAGCCACGAAAAGGCGGGTAGCTATCAAACTCCGGCACCGGATCGGGAAGTGCTCTTCTCGCTCTTTCAAATGGCGACCTTTCTCCAATGATAACACCGTTCATCTGAACATACTCATCCCACAAAGCCACAAGTTCCTTCTTTTTCTCGGGGAACTTGTCGGATAGGTCATACTGCTCGCCAGGATCCTCAGCAAGGTTGAACAGCTGCCAGTCGTAAGTCCCGAAAGGTCGATAAAGCCAGCTGATCTTCCAGTTTCCCTGGCGAATCGCCCTGTTGTTAAAAAGCTCCCAACCCAGCCAGTCATCTGAGGTTCGGGGTGACTGGGTGCGTCCTGCAAGCATTCCCACCCAGGACTTGCCCTGCACAGGGGCGATTTCACGCCCCTTGTAGGTAGAGGGATGTTCGATGCCGGCCAGTTCCAACACGGTCGGGACAATGTCAATGACATGGAGCACGGCCTTTTTATTGAGTTCGCCGGCACCCTGCACGCCGGGGCCGCTTACGATCAGCGGGGATCGAATACCGCCTTCTGAGACCCATCCTTTGTAAAGCCGAAATGGCACCGAGGACACTTGTGCCCATGCCGGCCCGTACTCGGCATAGGTGCCCTTGCGGCCAAGGGAGTTGTGCCCATCTTCGGCAAAGTTATTCATGGCATGGAGAAATCCAAATGAGCCCACTTGCCCTGCCACCATTGCTCTCAAATCGTTTCCTTCAGCCCCGTTGTCGGAGATGAAGATTACAACGGTGTTGTCGTACTCGCCGATCTGTTTCAGATAATCGAAGACCCGCCCTATCTGATCGTCCATGTATTCAACCATCCCGGCGTACAGCTCCATCTTCCGCCCCTGCATCACGCGCACGGCAGGAGTGAGTGCCGTAGACCTCGGCAGGAAATAAAGGCGATCAGCGACATTGACGCCTTTGTCCACGATGCCCAGTTCCTTCATGCGCGCCAGGCGCTGCTGGCGAATTCCATCCCAACCCTCGTCGTAGCGATTCTTGTAGCGTCGCAACCAGTCATCCGGCAGATGCAGCGGGCCGTGGGGAGCCGTAAATGCCATATAGGCAAAGAAGGGCTTGCCGTCCTTGCGGCCCTCTTCGATGAACTGGATGGTCTTGTCGGTGTAAGTCTTGGTGGAGTAGAAACCCTTGGGCAGTTTCTCAAGGGGACGCCCGTCTTCCGTATACGGGGCCTTCGGTATCTGCCATTCAAGGTTCCACTGGTCGTCAAAGTGGCTCCCCCCGCCCACAAGCAAGGAGAAATCACGATCGAAACCGCGGGCATGCGGAATCTGGTCGGCTTTAAGGCCCAGATGCCATTTCCCGGCCATGTAGGTATGATAGCCATTGTCACGCAGCAGCTCTGCGACCGAAGCCACACGTTTGTTGAGTACACCTTCGTAACCGGGTTTGCCCATCTGATTCGGAGCTAAGAGTTCCCCCATGTTGCCCAGGCCGGCAATATGGTTATCCGTTCCTGTGAGCAGCATGGACCGGGTGACCGAACATGTTGGAGACACATAGAAGTTGGTGAAACGGACGCCCTTCTTCGACAGATTGTCTAAAACCGGTGTGTTGATCTCACCTCCGTAGTTTCCCAGGTCAGAGTACCCAAGGTCGTCGGCAACAATGAGGAGAAAATTGGGACGGTTGTTCGGCTGTGCAGCTATGCTGGTTCCCACAAAAAGACCAGAACCGGTTGAAATAATACTGAGGCATAGCGCCAAAGTGATTATACTCGCAAACTTTAAGAAAGTGCGTTGAGTCATTCTGGGACCATTGTCTCCATCTTGTTGTTTCATGTCTGTTCCTCCCATTTTTAGACATAACGTCCTGAATAGCCTGTCTCCGTTCACACAATCAAAGAAGATTTATCTTCGTCAAGAAATCGAAGGTACTATCGCCATTTCAATTATATTTCTGCTAACGGTATTTTGGGTACGAGTAGATAAGAATCATATTTTCCTCCAAAGTGAAGAACATGCTTGCCATAATTGCCTTCTTCCGACTTTTTATACGGAGGTGAAGGAATAATCTCGCTACCAGCTATTATAAGTTGCAAGGATTCTCCTGCCGCAAAGAAAGTGCTACTTGGATACAGTACAATATCGACAGGAACTATTTCACCAGGTTTCAACTTCTGTTCTGAAGTACCCTTTTGAACCGGGTGCCACTCGGTCGACTCAACCGGGTCAAGCTCACGGTTTGAAACTTTACACCATCCTCGAGAAACCATATCATTGTTAATTCCAACTGAACCATTGAAGTTAACATCATACCCATCTCTATCCAGCTTGTTGATAGCCAGGAATAAAACCATATCATCTGGTGTGGTTCCTCCCTTTTTATCGGAACGGGCTTCTACCCAAACCCTTAACTTCATATAACCACTTAATTCGGTATCCTCGGAAAACTTGAAACTGAACAGGGCTTTCCCTTTTTTAGCCGGATATACAACTTCGCTATTCTTTTCAGATTTTTCAGTGGATAACATATTTTGTTCTTCGCTCAAAAAGAGTTTTGTATATTGAGTACGTGCTATCGGCCATTCATTTTCATGACGAACCTCGTGAATTTTATCAATTTTGGATCGCACTTCCAGCCTTACGGGGGGCGTTTCCAAGAATCCACTTGACGTATCATCCTTTAAGAAACAGTCCATGAAATCTTTGGTCAATTTCTGCACCTCTTCTGAATAGTATGATACCCACTTACCTGTGCGATGAGTATATACCCATTTATGCTTAGACTTTGCTTTTTCAAATGCCCGGAATGATCCCATTGTATGCAAACCATGGTCAGAGAAAGAAGCGCACACCAGCATAGGAACGGTTATTTCTTCCAACTTGGCAGCTTTAGCTTTCCAGAAATCATCATATAGCGGGTGATCCTTTAACCAATCGGTTGCTATACCCCCTTCGAATTTCCTAAAGTTCTCTTCGGGACCGTTTATCACAGGTTTTACTTCAGTACTCCACCAAAATGTAGGAAAGCCGCTTTCATGAACTCCGCCATAGGCGAAAATATCGCGATAAGGATCAGTGAGCCCTTCCCATGGAGAAATGCATTTTAATGATGGTGGAGGCCCTCCGTACGCCTGGCAAGCAGCCACATGGAACTGACTAATAGCCAGGAAACTCACGCCATTAAGTCCCACTTTGCCACTGCACCAGGGTTGTTTTGCAATCCATTCAATGGCTTCGTAGTAACATTTACCCTGGTGTTCAGAGAATGCGGAAGGTGGTCCGCCACTATTTGCGTAGCCAGGCAAATTCATATTAACTACCGCATATCCAGCAGGAACCCAAAAATTGGGATCAGGTGATTCCCAACTCGTCAATTTGGAAAATTTCGGCTTTTCTCCTGCCTGAGGAATCATACGATATTGTTGAGGTGGACCATTCAACGGTGTTTTTTTCAGGACCGGGGTAAGGTGATTGTCATAAGGATGTGCACACATCACTACCGGTACTTTTTCATCATTTGATGCTGCCTTTTTTGAACGATAGATGTTTGCAGTTAGAGAAAAACCTTCGCTCATCGGGATCTCAACATCATATTCACATAATACATCAGGATCAGGTTCGGTAAGCTCACATTGAGGATTAAAGAGTTGACCACTTTTAAAGGCATTACCTAATATTGGAGCTAAAGCCTGAACTGTTCCTTTTAAATTTTCGAGGATTTCTTTCATGATTAATACTTCCTTAAATAGTTAACCCAAAATGTAGGTTATCCCTACCAATATTGTCAAGGCATAAGGTTTCCAGATTTATTGATAGTATCTGGGGAAAGCGGAAGCTATTGAATCTTGTGCTATCTTGCCAGTAACCAAGATGTTAACAAAGTACAGATATATTGAGAGTATCTTACAAAAAACGGTCTTGTCAAAGCCTTTGATCTCCGGCAATTAGACAACTATCTGGATCGAAAATTATTTGGACGATACGTTTTGGGTATCACATTAATTCAGAAGGTTGATAGTCTTAACTTATTGCAGATATCAAAAGCTTCGGGGGTGATGATTTCTTTTCCGAATCATGCATTTTTAGGGCTTAATATTTTCATGCTTCAAGGCAGTAATCAAGAAGGGTCTTACTTTGAAGATTTGGTTCCCCCATCATAATCACATTTGATCAATGGCGATTGCAAAGCCAAACAAGATAACATGCATTTCTGATTTTATTTATTGACGCAATATATTGATGACTGTATTTTATCCAAGTGCGCACTATCGGATTCATTCTTTAATTTCATGAAACCGTGCACTCTGGCAGGCAATTATTCACTTTAAAAAAAAGAGAAAATTCCGTCTTGCCCTGATTCCTTTTTTAAACAAGCGGATTTTAATTGATTACGCTCGCTTGCCTTCCGGTATTTGGTGAAAAGCATCCAGAAGGGGTTTTGAACCCACTCCGCAGCTAATAACGGATCTAAGGGCATTCTCGACCGACACCGTTACAGGATGAACATATTGTTGCTGTAAGTGAAAAATGAAACCGGTAGTCGGATTTGGGCCACATGGAACAAATACAGTATATATGTCATCCGGATGCTTATCGATGACAAACCCTGTCATTAGCGTATCATTCTCAAAGGCCTGAACCAGAGCCACCGAGGAGAAAGGATACTTTTTTCTGTCGAAAATCTGCGCTACCGTCGACTTAATTATACCAAATCCGGGAACAAACTTCGAAAGACTCTTTTCAAAGTGCCCACGAAAAAATTGCCCTAACTTTGTCTTTACGATAACCCCAATGAGGAAACATGATGATAATATGATTCCCAAAACGATCGCTTCTGCAGCAAGCTCTTGGAATTGAGACCTTGCAGCCACCAATTGTGTAAGTGGTTGAATGATCTTAATTACAAAATTAAAAATCCATTTGAAAATTAAAATTGTGATTGTGACTGGCAGAATAACAGCTAATCCACCAAGCAACGACGTTGTAATAAAAGTTTTTATTCTTTCCATAATTCAGTTTCCCTCTTTCGTTTTCGTACTGTTATTTATTTGATAATAGATAATACGGTAACGGATAGGGAGCAATCCCGCTCTCTCGGCCGTATCTTTCAGGAGGTTTATTTCTGGCTTCCGCTTGATTTGGGGTCGGGCCATGCCAACTACTTGACATTATAAACAATCATCAATATTTTGATGCAATATTTCGTTGTAACACCCTATTTTGGGGCTAAAATGGCACTTTTAAGATAAGGACAGATATGGCACGCACCAAAAGACATTTTATTCCAGGTTATGTCCTTATGTTCCAACCTGTGATCACTTGCCAGAAGTGCAACCCAAAGTTGATCAACTCAAATTACATATATCGCATAACTCTACACCCAAGTCAAAAAGGCAAACCCAGTGAAATGAATTTGCCCCTTTTGAAAAAAACGATATCACAATGTTTTAAGGCATCAAAAACCCGTCTAATATTGCAGTAATCGCCAAAACTATGGCTTGGTGATATGTTATGAAGGTATCTCAGAAAATTTAAGTTATTGATATCTTGATTTTATTGCAGATATCACAACATTTTCGAGCCTCCGATAAATACAGTTATGGCAGCTATCAGCAATTGAGGCTCATTCTCGATACGTTGGAGATATCTGTGACGGTTAGCTCACTGATTTCGAAAACGCAAAGGTTTTCGAAATCCATATTATGATTGCGACTCAGCAAGCTCAATACTCGCCGACTCAAAAAGTTCTTCAATAGTGAGTTCTCGTTTGCATAGCCCCTGCTGATGTGAGTATCGGAACAGCGCCTTCAGAGCTTTTCGATTGGTTGTGATTCCGTAGGAATAATAGTTGTTACCCATCAATGCACGGGTCTCCTCGAATTCTTGACCAAACCACGGGAGTGAATCTTTGAACCAAGCGGCTTTGGCCATGTAATCATAAGCCATTTGTTTTGATTGCGAATATGCCTTGAACACAGCCTCTATAAGCCAAGGATTTCGCTTCACGAGACTCTTTTTGATTGCAACGGCATGCATGATCGGGAAGATGCCAGTTTTTGAAAAATATGCGCGTTCTGTTGATCGATAGTCGGGGAAGAGACGTCCTACCTTGGGATGACCCTCAATATAGGCTCTGGGCTCGCCGCCATGGAATAAGGCATCGACCTCACCTGATTCCAGCAAATCTGATTCATCTTTTCCTGCTGGTCCCATGTTGATCGGAACTCCCTCGGGAAACGTACTCTCCTGTTTAGACACTTTACCAGCGTCCTTGGCTGATGAATCTTTCGATGAGACTATCCACTGCATATCTTTCGGCTTGAGGCCATATTGTTCCTGAAATATTCCGCGTATCCATGTCAATGAGGTTGAAGAATAACCTGCCGTGGCAACGGTCTTCCCTCGCAAATCCTCAGGTTTTTTGATGCCCCGATCAGTACGGATAAAGACACTTTTGTGCCGGAACAGGCGCAACGGGAAAATTGGGAGCAGCGAGTAATCCCGAAAACCGTCATTGGCATAGGCTAACATAAAAGGGTGTAGGCCGATTTCAGTCACATCTAATGTTTGTGGACCGCTGAACACGTTTGTGTTAATATCGCCAATACCTGACTCTTGGAATTGTATGTCACACCCTTCAATCTTTACACGCCCATCAATGAGTGCCTTTGTGCGATCGAATTTATACCCGGCCATGGAGAGAGACAACCCTTTGGGTTTTCCTGCTGCTTGAGCTGGAGGTAATCCGTACACAGACAAAGCACTGGCAGCACCGACCGTTAATGCGGTAGCCTTGATGAACTCACGGCGTGAGTAATCTTGATTGACCTTTTCTTTTCCTGTCTCTCTATTCATGATTCCTCCTTTCTATATCTGTATGTCATAAGGAACTCCTTCAGGGAAAAACCTTTGCCATTTCCCCAAGATAATGTAATTTTGTGATATATTGAGACTATGCTAGAAAATCAAAAGCTTGATAGCGTGACGAAATTGCAGTTAATTCAACCGCTATCGTTTGGTGATACGGTATTATGTTATCACCGAAAAATCAAGCAGTTGATACTTGGACGTTATTGCAGATATCACCAGCAATGTTTTCTCAACTACAAATCGTATACTTCAAAATAATGGATCAGAAATATTTGTGTATTACGATAGTAATATTGCAAAGATGATAATATATACTTAGAAGGGCACCTTTACATAAAGCAACAGCCCTGTGTATCTAAATTGAAGTTCACCCTTGAAATCAATCCCTGGATAATCTTCTCCATCTGCTTCTATATCAAGATTAAATACATTACCAGCAAGACCGAACCCTAAATGTTTCCAGGGAATATACTCAATCGCAACATTTGATTCGTAGAGTGTACCTTTGAATTCCTCGATCTCAACGTAAAAAACCTCGAAATTAGATCTTAAAAACCATTTGGGAGTAATTGCAAAATCCATTCGCAGTCCAAGGGTCGGCAGGGGTGCGGTAAATGTTTCTGATTCATCAACATTAATAAATCCGGTGGCTTTCAGTTCAATATCAATCGGCATTACATAAAGGCCGATTGTAAAGGCAAGGTCCATCCGATCATCTTGAAAAAACGAGTAGCTGTATTTACCCCTATAAATATCAAGGTTAAACTTGCTGGTTACCTGACTACCGGCAGGAATCGTAATTGGATTGCCATCCTCGTCCTCAATCGGAATATCTCGTCCTGTCGTTTTATCGCCATCTCGACGAAATGAGAACCATGTAAGATCAAATCTGTGTCGACGATTATCTGTAAAGCGCCAGGAGCCGTCTATTCTAAATACATTACTGGTACCGTCTAACCCAAGGAGGTCTTCAACGTTGACGGTAAGACCCACTCCCGAACCAAGGGAAAGGTTCGTATCAACATTTGAAATAAAATATCCAAAATTTACGTTAAATTTTTCCCATGGTGTATCATGGGAAGCCGGGTTTTCGGCCCATGCAGGTTGAATAAAAAATAACAAACTGGCAGCAACAAATACATACAGATACTTTCTTTTAATCAGCATGGTTTCTCTCCTTCATCTGAGCAGATTATTTTTTAGGTTTCTTTTTGTATTTCTTGAGCAAGTCTCGGAATGATTCTTCTATAAAATCGTTAAAAGGTCTTTCTAAATCGATAGCGAGCTTTTTAACTTCTTTTTGAAGGTCATTATCAATAATGGTTGTCATGTGTCTTTTTACCATAATAACCCCAATCCACGTTTTTGTTAGGGTGATTGGAATCCGGGGGGTGTTTTTTCCCAGGGGTATCCGTTTTTGGCCATCTGATACCCCAAATCAAACAGTTTGCTCATATACTCAGGATCGAACTCTTCTTTCGGCTTTTCCTTGAAATCAGAAGGAATGAAAGCTATGTTGCAATCCATACCGTCCCTCTGGGCACTCAAGTAGATCCGGTAGAGATCACCGATCCCCTGTGTTCGAATTAGCGAGGAGATACTACGGTTCAAGATGGGAAATATCTTGGGCTTAGTAGTTTCCCAATCCGGTTCGATGCGCGAATTTCGAATTACGAATATCCGAGATTCTCCCTTCAACCCGATTTGTCTCATCATCCAGCGCATATCCAGTGAAGCAGGGTATAGGAAGACTTGAGACGACGTCCCGCCGTCAACGTGAATTTCGTCGTAGCGGTGACCGTCGGCTTCCACCTCGATGTATACTGGAGGGAATAAACCGGGTATTGAGGATGAAGCAAGCAGGATTTCACGAACCAACTTTAGAGCGTTGGGGGCCCCGCTTTTAGCTATGATTCCAATGTTCCAGATGACCGGACGGTTGGCATCAAGATTAGTGGTGCCTATCAACAACCGCCGACCTTTGTCATGTTCAACGACAATATCTTCCAGCATCTTCACGTCAATAACATCTTCCAGCATTTCCCGAAGCGGTGTAGTATCGGAGGTAGAATCGCCAGTTAGGATCGAGAACAGCGAGCGTTTCTCCAAGATGTCTTTTGTGGATATGGTAGTGTAAAGCTTTTTAGTTGCGCATCATACTTCGGGCCAAGAAAAGCGAATGGTGCAATGATCGCCCCAGTACTAATGCCGGTCACGCCTCTAAATTCCGGCCGGTTACCAGCTGTTGTCCAGCCAAAAAGCAAGCCAGCGCCAAAGGCACCATTAGCACCACCTCCTGAGATTGCGAGGTAATCGTTCGATTTGTCTTTCGTTTCGGATTCATTTTGACGTATCTCTTCTTTAAAATCATCGATTTTTTCCTGCAACCAGCGCGGCACTTTATCTCCCCAAAATCGAGCATAGGGAATATAGGGTATCTTCGCGATGTCACCGTAAGCTTCTGGTAAGGGATTTCGTTTATGGGGTGTAGCACAACCTGAAATCAGCAGAGATGACAGGATAAAGATAATGATTAAAATCTTTCTGATGGTCTTCATGATGCCCATCCATTCCGAGTTGATTTATTTATCATCACACGGCACAATTTTCAGAATGGCTATAAAAAACCTTATATCTTTATATAAATGGATAACTACGCCTTTAATAAAAGAACCTGACAATATAGATCCACATAGGAGCAGGTAGCCAAAGTTGGAGTAACGACCAGTCAAGCTGTTTGCCGTACATAGCACCTATTTTTGAGAACGCAAGAATCGTGACATAGCCAAACCTGCCCAACTAATTGTTAAATTTCTAAAAATACAGCTTTGCATAAAGCAAAAAGCCTGTGTAATGAAAATTAACCTCGCCTTTGAAATCAATCCCGGGATAATCTTCTCCATCTGCTTCAACCTTAATGTTAAGTGAATCGAGGCCAAGACCGAATCCAAAATGTTTCCAGGGAAGATACTCAATAGCAACATTTGCTTCCAGGATTGAACCTTGAAATTCACCAATCTCCAAATAGAATACCTGTAAACCAGATCTGAAAATCCATTTGGGGGTAATTGCAAAATCTGCCCGCACTCCAAGGGTAGGTAGCGGTGCAGTCAAACTCTCTGACCCACCAACATTAAAAAGCCCGGTGGCGTTCATTCCAAAGTCAATTGGCATTACATACAGGCCAAGCGAGCCAGCGAGATCTATCCGATCATCTTGGAAAAATGAATAACTGTAAGCAACCTCATAAATATCAAAGTCAAAAAAGCTCTCTACATAAGTGCCAGCCTCGATAACTTGATCATTGCCATCCTTATCCTTATAGTGAATATCTTCTCCAATCGTTCTGGAGCCGTCACGACGAAATGAGAACCATTGGAAATCAAGCCTGTGTCGACGATTATCCGTAAAGCGCCATGAGGCATTCACTCTAAATGCCGAATTTGCGGTATCTAACCCAAGGAGGTCTTCCATGTCGACAGAAACGCCCAATCCTGAACCAAGGCGAACGTTGGTGTCAGTATTTGCAATAAAATACCCAAGATCCAGGCTGAATTTTTCCCATGGTGTGTCTTCAGCCATTGCAGGTTGGATAAAAAGTAACAAACTGGCAGCAACAAATAGATAACGGAACTTCCTTTTAATCAGCATGGCTTTCCTCCTTTAAGGGTTATTTCTTGGATTTCTTTTCGTATTGGTCTCTAAGTGCATTTTCAATAAGTCGATTCATGGGGATTCCAGTATCTACGGACATATCTCTAATCAGTTCAAGTAATTTCTTGTCAATCGTGGTGTTGATTGTTTCACGTCTTATTTTGCTTTTCGGTCGTCCCAGTTTTTTGCTTTTCGGTCGTCCCATTATTTTGCTTTTTATGCAGGTCTATATTGATAAACTTATAATTAATAATTTTTATAGATAATATTGATGAATAGGCTTAAAAAATTTAAAGTTTGTGGTCATAAGGTTGAGAATTTCATTAAAAATAGGTTGTGAGCTTAGAAATATTTTAGATATTATTTTTCAAAACCTTTAAAGCACTTGGAATAAGGTAATGGTACCCATTCATTATCCTTACTTCCATGCACTTCCTATCTGAATGTATACGTATGTTTCCTCCGGCCCGCGAGCAATATCGATCCCCGAATGCAGTCCGAATTTTCGGGCAATTAAATAACGGAACCCGGCACCAAACGTGTTTCGGCTGGTAGCTTTGTCGAGATCACTGAATGATTCCGCCACACGGCCCGAACCGACAAATCCAAGGATACTCCAGCGCGAAAAGACCTGCCACCTTGCTTCGACCTCTCCCATAACAGCGACATCGTCCTGATAACGCAGGGCAGGGATGCCGCGCAATTTGATAAAAGGCATCGCGTAAAAGGGCGTGTCGCCGTCCGCCAAGCTGCCTTCCAGTCGCAAACCAAGAGTGACTTTTTTATGAACGGGAAGCCACGTAAAACCACCTACTTTGTACTTTTGATAGGTGAAGTCGCCTCCGAAAGTTGAATCGTAAAACATCGCTGATATATCCACCAGGCTGCCGCGTGTAGGGGTAAAAATGTTGTCCCTGGTATCGTACTGTAAAACGGGACCCAGGCCCCCGTCCTTGGAATCAAACTGTTCCGGTGGTATTCCCGGTATGATATCGCTGCCATCGAAGACCGATTCTGTATTAAGGAAAAGATAGCGAGCACCCAAAAAGAAATCACTTTTGAACAGCCGATATTTCAAATCCTGCAATAAAATTAAGCTCTCAATATTGAACCTGATTGAAGAGTCGCCGGAAAGTGCATTTTGTCCGATACCGTAGAAATCCAGATTTAGAGAACCATAACCCAATCCGCCCGAATAACGAAGAGAATCATTAAGCCAGTTATCCTGATGGCCAAAACCGATCAACCAACTGTCGTTGAGCGAGTACGCGCCGGCTATGCCTGAAATAACAGGAGGACGCTTTCTGGTTTCCTTGTCGGATTTTCCGGTCTGGTTGTCAGTATCTTTTGTCCAACTTTTTTCACGCATATAGAGCAGTCCTACACCCAGTGCCAATCCACCGATAGCCGGTTCTGAATTGATGATCGGAATCGGTAAAAATCCTCCGGTTATTACCTCTCCTTCTTCCGACCAACCGCTGACATCGAATTTGCCGTCATTTGGGTCTTTGAATCTGTTCCAGAAAGATTTTGCTATAACCGGTGATGTGTAAATAAGTGTAATACTAAGTACGATTATAATAACTCTGCTCATTTTCATAAGTAAACAAAAAGAGAAAAGGGGCACCCGATAACGGTGTGCTCGCTGGTGAATGAAAGTGACCCTGCTGCATTTCATATATATCGTCACCGATTTTTTATGTCCCACCCATGTCATGGTTTATCTGGATCGTGTGACTGTTGTCTAATATTTCACGCACGTCTTTTTTATGAACAATTCTCAAATTAGCGAACAAAATATTGAGTTTCATCTGTTCAAGCTTTTCCTGCTTGGCACCTGTAAGATCAATCAGCGATTGGTGATGCCCCTCTGCGTATAGCATCCAGTCTGGATTCAGTTCGCCCCAGTGTGAGGGACCGTTATCTGCTTATTAGCCTCAGGGGATTTTCTCACCTGCAAGTGCGGTGCAAGTAAAAAATATTGTGCATCCCGATACGGCAAATATGTGCCGTTTCATTCAGCAACCTCCTTTCTATTTATATCCATGACAACTCCAGATTCTTTTGGTGAGGATGAATTTTTCATTCAACGCCTTATCTTGTAATTTTATAGTAATTTGACCGGAAAATTAAATTTGAGCAAATCTGCAACAACATGTTTACCAAAATACATGAGAGAATCTCCATGCGTGCCTTAGAATCTGAAACCAAAAGACGTAATAAAGGCATCACGAGAACCTATAAAACCATTATACTCTGCAGACCATGACCACCGTTCATTGATGTCCCAGTTGCCGCCGATCAACAGATTCCATTTATCTTCGTTTTTCTGTTCAACGGTGTAATCTATAGTGAGGCCCTCAATACCTATCGAACCGGTAATAGTCAACTCTGTATCAAAATAATTACCACCACCAAATAAGGAGAGGTTTCCCCATTTGTTTAAATTCAATATTCTACCCGCTCTTGGAGTGATGGTTATAGAAATACCTTCTGTGTCGGTTGTGTCCATATCTGCGTAAGTAAAACTCATTGGTATTGCAA
The DNA here is from genome assembly GCA_964195835.1 of uncultured Nitrospinaceae bacterium. GTDB lineage: Bacteria > Desulfobacterota > Desulfobacteria > Desulfobacterales > UBA11574 > UBA11574. The sequence continues at coordinate 14,260 of CAXMTB010000066.1, forward strand.
CGAACCAGTTATTCCAACCGCCGGCAAGAACAGTACCAACCCCGTATGTATTACCAGAATAGGGGGCCTCAATGGGTAATGTGATCGTTTGGTCCTCGAGTTTGGCGCACAAAGGGTTAGGTGCGGGACCACTACACGAAATTCCAAGTTGATCAAGCATTCCATTGCCGTCTAATATGACATCAAGTGGTGCTTTGCCATCGACTCTACCCAGCATGGCAAACACATTCATGAATGGAAACAGCCATGCATCAAGCTTGAGTTGTACAGTGTCATTATTTGCTCTTCCATTTTCAAAACTGACGAAATCAAAATCCTCTTTTCCACCGCCATTGAATCCAACTTTGAGACCACTGAGCGACAACGATTGACTGACATTGGCGTAGGTTATACCTATGCCATAAGGTAAGGGCAGATCGTATCCCAAGTCGACAACTTTTTGTGCTAAAAACGGCAATTTACGTTCCCAGATTCTCGGTGCGTCTTTGCCATGCTGATCCGCTGATTTAAGCCTGGTGTTTGGGATGCCTACTTCGGAAACACCGGTGTTGGTGAGGTCTTCATTGACTGAAAGTCTAACCAGGCGTGCACCTGCCGTTAATGCTGCACCGCCCTCTGATATGAAATATACTGGTTCGTCCATGCCGGATTTATAGATCGTTCCTGTCTTCATTTCCCCACCCCCAGATTCAGCAGCTAATCCTGACTTCCAGACACCGGCCCTGAATTTCTCCAACGATTCTTGATCTTCAAACAGGGTAAGCAACCGGTAGGTACCTGTGGCAAGCCCCAAACCAAGATCAAAGCGCTTGATGTTC
>CAXMTB010000067.1:0-14972 GCA_964195835.1 uncultured Nitrospinaceae bacterium
CCTGAATTCTTTTATGAGGCCGGCGGTAAAGGCCACATCCTTTGATGTAACATCCGATCCGTCCGACCACTTTGCCGGTTTGAGACGGACGGTATATGAAATTGTATCCGGGTGAAATTCCGGCTTGCCGGCCGCAAGCCAGGGGATCAGGGTGAGTGTTTCAGGATCACGCAAATACAGCGGCTGATAAATCAGGGATAATATTTTTTTTGAATTGGCGTCACTGGCCAGCCAGATATTCAAGGTCTTGGGTTCTTCATGCAACCCTATTTTTAGAAAGTGATGATCCGGCTGCTTTCCACAGGAAAGCGGCAGTAATAAAATGACAAAAATTTGAATATACAATAGAAGCTTACGTTTCAAAAGTTATCACCAAGTCCAGGCTCATGCTGCTTTTTACAGTTTAACGATTGCATTCATATAATTTTACCTAATAAATTTTTCCGGTCTGCAACACTGTATTGGCGTTGCCAAAGATTAAGGGTACGAAACTTGAGCTTTCATTTGAATTGCTTTTTGTTCCACGAAATCAATGACTTGAGCTTCCAATTTTACATGTTCCAACCGGTTGATACGGGGTATGCCTCCCGGGCTGACACAGTTGATTTCCGCCAGCTTGTCTCCGATGACGTCGATCCCCACAAAATAGAGGCCGTCTTTAATCAGGCGGTCTTTGATTGCCCGGCAGATTTCTTTTTCCCGATCCGTCACTTCATGTTTGAAGACATGACCACCGGCGTGAACATTGGTCCTGAAATCTCCTTTTTTGGGCTTTCGCCCCATTGCGCCCAGAATCTCTCCATTTAAAAGCAATATCCTGATATCCCCTTCTTTTTTTACGATTTCCAAAAATTCCTGCACCATAATCGCTTCGCGGGCCGGATAATTTTCGTATCCCTTCACATAGTAATTGATCAGAGAAATCAGGTTTTCCTGGTCCTTTGTACTGACTTTGATAACGCCTTCACCACCGAATCTTTGCAAGGGTTTGATCACCATGGCCCCCCCGAAATCATCAATGATTTTTTTTAGCCTTTTTGGGTCTCTGGATACGTGCGTCACCGGAATGATGTCCGGAAAATTCAGCGTATATAATTTGCTGTTGCCGATAATCTGTCCGCTGGTGGAATTGATCATAAAGACCTGGTCGTTGATGGGTGAAAGGAATTCCATGGCCTGATAATTGAGGGGGGGATCTTTTCTTAAAAACAATACGTCGAGTTCAGTCACGGTTTCAAATATGAGTTCATCCTTTTTCAGACAGTTTATTGTGGATCGCCAGTATTTTTTCATGGAAAGATCCGGTGCGACGGTGATATTTCGCATCCTGGCGACAACCTCGCCCCCGCGGATATAAATATCATGAGGTTCAAGAAAATAAACCGTATGCCCCCGCTGATTGCACTCGTACATCAGGTGACTGGTGGTTTCCCATATCGGTTCGATGGATTCCAATCTATCCATCATAAAGGCGATTTTCATTTTTTGACCTTTTCGGTTGTTAGTACCTTAGTACATGTATTCATAAATACGATCAAGTATTTATACTTGGTTTATTCATTCTATGTATGCAAAAGTGTAAAGTGCCTAAAGTGAACTAAAGTGAACTAAAGTGCCTAAAGTTAAGGTATTCTGTCAATTTTAATTATAATTGATCGCGCTGAAAGCGCGTTCCTCAACCCTGGCCCAGACCGATCACCAATACTGTATACTCAAAAAGTCATGTTTGTAATGGTCCATAAGTCAGATCAATATATGAACGATTCGCACCAGGGCGGGCTTTAGCTCACTTTAGGCACTTCAAACTTCAAACTTTTGGACTTCAGCTTATATAGGATAGTTGTACTAATAAAAATACGTCATCGAAATTACGAGTTATAGCACTTAGTGATAACTTTTGGGTATTTCATGAAACATCTTCTTTACAAAAATCACGAGCTTCTATTTTTTGATGAAGTTTACGAATGCGACCACTTAAAACCTTGCAGATCTCCAGAGCGATCTGGGGATATTCTCGGACGAGTTCTTTGAATTCCTGTTTATGCAGAACCATAAAAGCGGATGGTTTTTCCGTTCGGATGCTCACTGATCGTACCGTATCTTCAAAGAGAGCCATCTCTCCGAAGTATTCGCCGTCTGTCATTCGATCGATTTCAACCTCATTGATTTCTCCCAAGTCTTTAATTACCGACACCTCGCCTTCAATCATCAGGTACAAAGTGTCTCCGGCGCTACCTTCTTTGATAATGATTTCATCAACCGGGTAATCGATCTCTTCAACCACGGATGCGATGGCGGCAAGTTCGCCAACGGACAAGCTTTTAAATAATTCAATCCCCTTCAAAAGCATTATTTTTTCAGAAATCGTGGCTTCATCCGTCATGCTGTTCTCCTTTTTCTAATTCTTGATCGATAATTTTTCGTGCTGTCCACCGGATGTATTTATTTTCAGATGCGATAAATTCAGATATGATATGGGAATCGAACTGCTCAGGTTCATGGTTTCGTATCAAATCCAGGGTCAATGCCACGGTCACCCAGTCCTTACCGGACAGCAGGTGGGATGTAAATGCTTTTTCCCCGGAATCGATGCCGATAAGCTCAAAACTCTTTTTTCCGATGGATAGGGTTTCGTGAGGCGAAGAACTTTCCATCAAAGGAATCATTTCTTTAAACAGGCGTTTGTCGATCATATTTTCAAGAGCTTCCATAGCGTTTGAGCGTTTACGGGTATCTGAAGATAATAATCCCCTGTATATAATTTTTATTTGGCCTGATTGGTCCTGAAGGGCCAGAACACGAAGAACGTTTTCGATCCTGAGCAGCATTTTTTGGTTCAGATGTTCGATGAGAAGGTTCCGCGAATCGTTTTCAGGAAAGGCTTCAAGACTTACGGCATCCGACAGGTATTGATAACTGTCCTGGATCTGATTTTGGGCGAACCGGAAAATATCCAGATCTTTAATACTCAAAGATTCCAGCAAATCAAATATGCTCTTTCTCACTTTGCGGTTGGGGATGGCCAGCGATTCAACCAGCAGCTGAGTATTTTGATGTGGGGCAGTTTCAATCTTTATTTTGGCAAGTTCGCAGATATTTTCCTCGGAATCGCCCATCATAAAAATGGTTTTTCTTAAAAGCTCATCACTAGAGATCTCAATGACCGCCAGGGCTGCCTGACGAACCTTCTCCGTATTATAGGAAAGATATGGTAGAGCCAGCTCATTAAGCTCTGCTGTTCCAAGTTCATAAAGTCCATTCAAAATAAAAGGCAAAACCTGCTCATTTTCTTTGTCGGCCAACATTTCTTTAAGACGGTCGGCAAAAGAGATGTTCTCTGATCCACCGGCAGCAATGATGCCTGCCTTCCTCTGGTCCAAATCCTCTGAATGAAGCCAGGAACCGATTATCGAACTGTATTTTTCCGGCGCCCGCCGATAAATCCCTATCAGTGCATAGGCCTTTATTTCAGGATGTTGACTGTTGAGGAAAGGTTCATAATCGAATACGGCGGAGAATTCAGGGTCAAGCCGGTTTGCAGCTTTGACTACGGCCGAGATAGTATCCGGATTTTTTTCAGATTCCGCCAGGTCCATCAACATATAAGCAGCTTCTTTTCCAGCCCGGGGAGACAGTAGTTCTAAAAGACCTGCCCCGGCGCTATCCCTCTGATGTTTTAAAGCGGTCAAAATATGTCGGTCTAGATTTTTTATTCCCAGCGATTTAAGCAGGCGAGCGTACCAAAGGGAGCGATTTCCGCTGGAGTCAAGAAACGCTTGAACCAACTGCGACTCTATTTTCCCCCCGCGGAAAAGTTGTTCCATGTCCGTCTCTTCCAGAGCCTTGAAATCAAGCATATCCGTGGATATCAGGTTTAGCAGGATCTTCGAGTAAGACTTTTTAAGGGAAAAGGCAGTAATAATCCATGCGGATACTACTGGAATCGCCACAAGGGAAAGGTACCTGGGGTGGAAGATTTTTCCAGAAATCAAAATAATGCCTGAGCTTATCAATAGGCCGATCCGCACCACCGTTCCCCTTAAGAAAGCTCTCATTACGGCACGGTGAGATTCGGGAAAAAGCCCCATTAACACGGCTGTGGCAGGCTTATTGAAAACCGTCCTCAAGATATTGGTGGACATTCTTGCATACATAGCCGAAAAAATATCAAAACGGAGTAAAAAGGCCAAAAATGCCAGTATGTAATTGAATGGATGAAACATGAGAACCACGGGGAGGCCAAAACGTCCATATACTCGACCCACAAACATGAGCAAAAAGAGGCTGATGACGTTCATAAAGCCACGGAAATAGCCGAAGAAAGCAATCATCCCGCCCTCAGTGGCGAACTGTTCGCTAACGGCAAAATTGAATTGGTAATTCATTATAGGAACAATTACATTGGGCAAAAAGGTTAACAAAATGAGGATCTTTACCAGCGTTGACTCCTTCATAAGCGGGATTATTTTTTTGATTTCCTCAATGATACCCGTCCGTTGTTTGCCTTTCTTGGCGGTTATGGTTCTTTTGTCAGTGAGAAGGATCGTAGGAAAACGAGACCCTAAACCTTTGACGGTTAAAGCGCCCAGCATCGTAGTCCCCAGATAGATCAGCATCAGATTATCTATAGATATTATTCTTGCTATTATTGGGGTTCCGAAACTTCCGATGATGTCACCGAGAACTCCGCCTGCCGTGATTAACGGAAACAGTCGTTTTGACTGTCTCGTATTAAAAAGATCATTTGCGAGATTCCAGAATAAGAGCCCAAGCAAGATTTCATACTGGGCCTTTAACATAAACAGTAACGGATAGAGGAGATCAAAACCGAAAGGAATTAAAAAGCGGAGCCCCGCCACCGATGTACCGCAAAACACAAGAAGATAGGATAATAGACGTGCACCTGGGAGTCTGACCATAACACCGGCTAACACCCCCATGATAATAAAAGTGGCGATGGAGTTAAGCATATAAACAATGGGCAAGTACTCCACGCCAAAACGGCTGAGAAAGGCTGTTTCCGCAAAGTTATTGAAAATAATACCAGAACTTCGGATCAAAAAAAGAAGAATCATGGACCACATAAAAAGTCCGATTTCATCTTCATAAATATTCAGCCATTTACCGATAAGTTTCAGCATCTACGCTCTCAAAATTGCTTTCTTCACGGATGATCAAAGTTCATCGTCCATTGTTCGATATTTTCAGTTCAAAAATGGTGGATCCTATCGGTTTTTCAGGATTTTCAAATGTGTCAGAAATAGCCGGTACAAAAAGGATTAAACCGGTTTCGATGTAATCAGATCACTGAACCACTCTCACCAGTCTGAAACCGGTGGTTCGATACCGGGTCGCCGGGTGTCCAAAAGACCGGTTGGCCGACCGACATGAGTAGTCGTATTTAAACCAGCTTCCGCCACGGCGTATTCGCATTGTTCCCGAATCCACGCCTTTGGGATCGGTTACAGGATTTTTCCCATAATCTCCATACAAGTCCAAACACCATTCCCAGACATTGCCGTGCATGTCATACAATCCCCAGGGATTGGGCCGGTAAGTTTTTACGGGTGCGGGCCGATCAATCTGTAATCCTATGGATTTAATGTAAAGCTGGCATACATCATATTTCAGGCTATTGTTTCCATACATCGCTTTTTCACAGTCAATGGTGTCTCCCCAATTATAGGCGGTGGTTGTTCCAGCCCTTGCTGCATATTCCCATTCCGCTTCCGTGGGGAGACGATACCTTCCTTTTCCCAGCTTGTTCAACTGTTTGATGAATTTCATACAATCAAGCCAGGAAACCCGGGTCACCGGCATGTTGTCCGCACCTTTTTGAAATGCCATCATTCGCCGGCCCATAATGGAATGCCATTGTTTCACCGTAACTTCAGAGGTTTGCATGTAGAAAGGCTTGCTGATGGTAACCTGATGCTGAACTTCAGAGCTGCCTCGATAGGGCTCATTGAGCGGGCTGCCCATGGTGAAAGTCCCTGATGGTATCAGGACAAATTCCATCCCCAAAGTGTTGGTGTAGGTTTTTTCGAAACCGTAAATAGAAACAGAAAAAGAGATGATGATGACAGGAATAAAAATTAACCATATCGTTGAAACGTTCTTTGTTTTCATCGATTTTTTGTGCATTATAACCTATGGATGATGTTTAGAAGCAGGGGTTTTTCAAGCCTTCAATACATTTTTATAAATTTATATATATTAAGTCAAACAGTTTCATTTAAGCATTTCTAAAATCAGCCTTTTTTGAATGAGACGGCAGCGTGAACATGTCGCTACGTGAATAGGGATTAATTTTCTTTTTCTTGTTTATGGACGGATTTTTGTTGATATTTCTTTAAACACGCAATACCTATTTCCAATATCCATGACGTCAACCTGAACCTAAATTGAGCGGTGAAAAGCCTGACCGCTAAATTCATTTTCTTTATTATCTTCGAATAAAACTTGGCTCAATTTATAATTGACACCCAACTGTAATTTTTTTATTCTTTTTCAGAAAAAAAGATAACCTTTCACCTTAATTGAAAAAGTCGAAGGCATGTATTTCCATGAACAACCCGGAAACGATTCATATTCTACTGGTTCACCCACCGGTTGCCAGTCCGTCCATCCCTCCATGGTCTCTGGCCCGAACGGCGCCGTATCTCATCGGCAAGGGCCTTTCTCTGGAACAGTATGATGCCAACCTGGACTTCTTTCTGAACCATCTTTTGACTTCGAAGCAGCTGCGCCGTCTCGTCGGTTTGGCTGATAAAAGAGAAAAGCAGGGCGTATTTGAGAAGGCAGGCCATGAAACCGCTTCTTTATTGGCTGATTTGGCGGGGGCCCCTGAAAAGTGGAATCGCAAAATTGCCGGCATTGGAGATATGCTAGACGTTTTCAGAACAGAGGATTTCTACAAGCCCGAACGTTATCTGGAAGCCCTTGGAACCATCGATGCTTTGCTGAACTTGGTCTCCATTGCATATTATCCGTCCCACATTCAACGAGGTCGTTTTTACAACCCCGCCGTTAAAGGCGGGTTTCAGGCCGAAGAGTTTATGAGGGATTCCGATGCCAACCCATTTTTGTCTCTGTGTCGAAACGGACTGGCTCTGAGACTCGGGCATCCGGAACCAAAGCTTTTGATTCTGTGTGTATCCGCAGCCGACCAGTTGCCGGCGGCACTGACCATGGCTTGCTTCAGCAAGGAACAGTGCCCCGAATTGCATGTCGCCTTGATGGGGGATCTTCAGATACTGTCGGGCACTGAAGAATATGGCAACACCCTGATTCCTGAAACCGATCCGGAACCATTGTTAGCCTTGATTCGAAAACTGTCGGGAAGCATTTCTACAGAATATAAGACGGCTCCGGACTTCAGCGCCTTGCCATTGAAAGAATATCTGCTTCCGGCCTTAGTGTTGCCTCTTCAAATGACGACGAACGCCGAGTCCGATTTAATGTCGCCGTCACTCTTTTGGGCTGATCTGGAGAAATACCAACAATCCTTTAACACAGAGGGATTGCTAAGTATTGACCCCAGCCTGAAACCGACCCACATGATGAACCGGGCCGATAAGAAGGTGGTAACAAAAGCGCCTTTTTTTATAGGGCTGTCATGTTTGCTGGATGAATCCGCCGATTTTGAGGCCATGAATAGCGCCTATCAAGCCGGTGTAAGACTCATTCAGTGGCGCAATCCCTCCGGTCAACTTAAATTCCTGACCCGACGTTTATGGAGTGCTTCCAAGGCTGGCATTTGGAATCACGTGATCATGCCGGTTCAATCGGGAACCGACCTTGATAAAGAACTTTTGGAGTTTATGGCGGCCAACCCAAATATCGTCCATTCCTGGGGCTACTCCCGGTCTTCAAATGCATCCTCTTTAAGCCCTTTTGAAAAGCCCGGAACGTCGGTGGCCTATACGCAGGTCTCTAAGTTGCCCGGCCGACCCTTCTGGCACCTTCTGAACGACCCGCTTCACCTGCTGCTTTATCTAAATAGATATGGCGCCAAAAAGTTATCGCGATGGCGGATACGGGATAAAGGGCTGGCTGTCTACGCCATTGGAAAGAACATCGTCTACTTTTTTGTTAAGCCACGGGACCTGCCGCCGGGATATTTAGATGAAATTTGTCTCTTGATAGAGGCCGGAGGATCGGTAAATACAGCATTGGTCAGGTATAACCTGGAACGGGCTTTTCTAATAGGCTATGCCATGGAACATGGAGTTATTGTTGGAAACTCCAGCCTCAAACGACCCAGGGCGGAATATGTGGAGGCCGTCAATCGGCAGTCCGGACTGGATCTGAGCAACTATTTGGAACGCGGTTATACTTCGGTCCGTCCCGAATACCGGGGTATGGGAATCGGGGCCAAACTTTTAGAAGGCCTGACCCAAAGAGTGGGAGATATGAAAATCTTTTCGATCATCAGTGCGGATAATGCGGCTGCCCAAAAGATGGCCTTGCGGAATCAGACCCGGCGTGTGGCCACCTTCTACAGCAAGAAGTTAGGCAAGGAAGTGGGTGTCTGGATCCCGGAATGGATGATTGAGGATTGATCCTCCCTTTTTGTGTCGACAATACACTGAGCCACGGTTATGAACATCGGAATCATTACTGTCAGAGATCATGAATATCATCCCAATCGGCGGCTGATTGAAGCCGCCGCAGAACAGGGCCACCAGGCAATGCTGATTCATCCCTATCGCGTGTGGCCCTTTCTTGACAAAGGTAAACCCGTTCTTGTAGGGCCACCGGAAATAAAACAAATGGACGTGATACTGCCTCGCCAAGGTGCCACGGTGGGAGATTCATGCCTGACTTTGATACGTCACTTCAGCCTTATGGGGATTCCGGTTGTCAACGATTCGAATTCCATACGCTTGGCCAAAAACCAGTTTCTAACATTGATGGCCTTAACTGAGGCCGGAGTCAACGTTCCTGATACCGTGTTTGTGAATTCGGCCCAGGGATTCCATGATGCATTGGTGCGTTTGGGCGGCTTTCCGGTCGTGGTCAAGCAAGCCAGCAACCGCCAGGGAGAAGGTGTTGCCCTGATTGAGACAGAACGCAACGTCCATACGGTTATCCATGATTACCTGGATGAACGCGAGGGCCTGCTGGTGCAGCGCTTCATTCACCCCAAAGGACGTCAGGACATACGCGCACTGGTCGTCGGTGGAAAGATTGCAGGTGCCATTGAACTGTGGCCCAGGGAAGGAGACTTCAGAGCCAACATACATCTGAGTGGAAAGAGTCGACCCAAAAATCTTTCGCACGGACTCGAAGATATTGCCCTCAAGGCAACGGATGTCATTGGTCTCGACATCGCAGGAGTGGATTTAATTTTGGATCAAAACGAACGGATCAACGTTATCGAAGTCAATTATTCTCCGGGTTTTCGGGGAATGGAAGCCTCCACTGGACTTGATATTGCCGGCCGAATCGTAAATTATCTGGCCGACACATATGGAAAATAAAAAGGTTGATCGGACCACGCCTGAAGCGATCTGTTTCAAACGGTTAACCTGATGCCATAAAAATGATTTTCAGACAGATTGAAAAAGACCCGGAGATGCTTTTATGCGTATATCGAACCTCAAATTCATCCATGACGAAAACCGGGCGCGTGTGATGGCGAACGTTCAATGGGAGGATTGTGATCGTCCGGATCAAAATATTTATATTGAAACAGAGGAAGCGTTTGCAAAAGATTTATCTCTTAACCCACACGCTTTTCTGGTGGGTTGTATTATTCCGGCCTTGCATTCTGGTGAAAGACGGATATTTTTAGATGCCGAAATATGTCCGACTTTGCGGGAAGGCCTGGAAGCAGTAATGGCCTTAATGAAAGAATGGACCAAAGGAGAATATAAGCCTTTAAATATAGAGGCTAAGACACGTTCCGTTGTAAGCAACTTAAACAACCACAGACGGGCAGGACTTTTTTTGTCCGGAGGAATGGATTCCCTGGCTGCTTTGCGGATCAACAAAAAAACATATCCGGAACAGCATCCAGGATCCATAAAGGATTGCCTTCTCGTCCATGGTTTTGATATCGGCGGTGTTATTGAAAGAGGCATGAAATACCATGTATTTGACCGGGCAAAAATGGCGCTCTCGGAGGTCGCAAAAGATGCTAATGTGACGCTCATCCCGGTGTATACCAATATCAGACACTTATGTGACGAAAGGGAGCTTTGGCTGGACAGATTTTTCGGAGCTGTTCTGGCAGCTGTGGCGCATGCCTTTTCCTCCAGGCTGAACCTGGTCTATATTGCATCTTCGTATGATATCCCTAATTTGACGCCGTGCGGATCTCATCCTCTCCTGGATCCTGCGTACTCGAGCTATGATCTGAGGATAATACACCGGGACCTTGCCTTGTCCAGGCTGGAGAAACTCAGAATCGTGGCAGACTGGGATGTTGCCTTTCAGAATTTCCGGGTATGTTTGGCCAATGTCCCTGACCGATTGAACTGCGGAAAATGTGAAAAATGCATCCGAACCATGACGGAACTCTTGGCTATCGATGCACTCGATAAAACAAAAGCCTTTGTCGAGAATGACGTTACACCCGAGCAATTGGCACAATTTAATATTACCATACGGCATCGAGATTCGTTTTACCAAGAGATGCTTTCTCCATTGAAAAAACAAGGCCGGGACGACTTGGTAAAGACAATTAAAAAAATGCTCGCAGATGGATGACTGTCGAACCGTTCTTTTTTTACCATTTTTCTATTTTTTGGAAGCGGTTGCCGCATAATTCAGATTTATAGCATTTCTCAAAATAACGTTTTGTTTTAAAACCTGAGAGAAGCTCATCTGCGAACCGATCGAAACATATTTTTAACTGGAGGAGGTTAACAATGGACGGTTTTTCTGTAAAAATAGCACAAATGGAAAGCACAATGTCTTTATACGGCCGGGAGGTGGTGATCGCATTCGCGGTAATCGTATTCGGACTCATTTTGATCAAATGGATCAATCAAGGATTAAAGCGCGTTTTCAAAAAGCTGCCCATCAGCCCTGCCAAAGGAGCAACCGTACGCAATATCATTACCGTGGTGATGAGCGCCGCCTTGATAAGTTTTGTAGCCATTCAACTAGGTTTGGCACCAAGGCCCGTTGTGCGGTTTTTAGCCATTCTGACCCTTGGAGTCATCGGTCTGGTTGTGGTGTTTCGTCCGCTCATTCCGTCACTGCCTTTTAAGGTTGGGAATACCGTCAAAATAGGGAATCTTCTTGGCAAAATTGAAGCCACAACAATTCTCAATACACAGATGAGAACTTTTGACGGCAAAACCTTTTTTGTCCCCAACAGACAGATTTTAAACGACATCGTCATCAACTATCATTTTTCCGATAACAGGCGGATAAAGATAAATGTGGGAATCAGATATGATCAGGACCTGATGAAGGCCAAGCAGATTCTGGAGTCTATCATGATCGAGGACCCGCGCGTCAAACCCAAACCCGGCCCTGTGGTATATGTGCTGAACCTGACAAACAACTGTGTGGAGCTTGGGGGGCGGTGCTGGGTGGACAACATGAAATACTGGGTAACCAAATGCGACCTGCTGGAAAAGACAAAATACAGATTCGACAATGAAGGGATCGCCATCGCCTTTCCACAGCTGGATGTGAACTACTACAACAAATCAGATTTACCTGTTTGCACCGACCAGAACCGCCTGCAAGGCCATGGAGTGGCTTTTGAATCAACAATAGAAGAAGACAGGATATGTTAAAAGGAGCAGAAAATGAAAATTAGTGAGGGATTAAAAGTCATCGAAAAAGGATGGATAATCAAACCCAAGGGATACAGGGTTAAATACCAGAAGCTGATCAATTCCGAATTGATAACCGAGTATTCCCCTGATTTAGAGGCCGAACCGCTGGATTCGGATGTTGTTGCTTGGAGGTATGCCTGGAAGCTTTATATGGCAACCAAGTCCGATTTACCTGAAATCAATGATGGGGAACTAATAAATATTTTTGTGGTCGATGATTCGGATAATCCTGTTAAATATTACACCACAAACCAGCTCGAGGTTTTCAATCGCAGGGAAATTAACGTTTAACCAGATATACAGATACTATGACGTCAGCTTTTCGAGGAGCCTCCTTAATGCTTTGGTCAGCCATTTGACCAGTAGTCATCCGATGATAAGAATTGCCGGGACCTGCACAAGTTCCGGCCCGTGAAGGGCCATAACGGCCTACTTTTTTCTCCCGATTGTCCTTGTTGCGAAGTCAAAAAAAAGAATGACCTGAAATGTTTTTATTAAAAGATTACGACTATCATCTCCCCGAAACGCTTATTGCACAAAGGCCGGTGACCCGACGCGATCATTCTAAACTTTTATTTTTGAATCGGGAAACCGGGGAGGTTTCGCACTACCGTTTTCACGATATTCTGGATCTCCTCAATCCTTCAGATGTTCTTGTCGTGAATAACACCGAGGTCATTCCGGCAAGACTTTTGGGACAAAAAGAAACCGGCGGTAAAGCTGAAGTTTTTATTTTAGATTATCCGGGTTGTGTAAAAAGCCGGATCGATAAAGGGGAATGTGTTTGCCGGTGTTTGATAAAAACATCAAAAAGGCCCAAAGACGGCGCCACACTTATTTTTAATCAAAAATTGAAGGCAGAAGTCATCAATTTTAAAGCCGGGATTTATACCGTCAAGTTTATATATAAAGGTGACTTTGAATATATCATTGACCGGATCGGGCGTGTTCCTTTGCCGCCCTATATTAAACGGAACGATGATGAAAAAGATCGAACATTTTATCAGACCGTCTATGCCTCGCAAAAAGGAGCTGTGGCTGCACCCACGGCAGGCCTTCATTTTTCGCTAAATCTTATGAAAAAACTTAAGGAAAAAGGGGTGAAGATCGTTGCAATTACCCTCCATGTTGGCTACGGTACTTTTTTGCCGGTCAGGGTGTCCGATATCAGAGATCATCGGATTCATTCTGAATGGTATTCTATTTCCAAAGAAACAGGCGACATGATCAATGAATCGAAAAAAGCAGGTCATCGTATCGTGGCTGTCGGAACGACTGCGGTTCGAACGCTGGAGTATGCAAGCAAAGAAAATGGAATCGTTGTTCAGGGCGAAGGTAGCTGCGACCTGTTTATATACCCCGGATACAGATTCCAAACCGTCGATGCAATGCTCACAAACTTTCATCTTCCCAAATCGACACTTCTCATGCTGGTGTCAGCATTTTCAACCCGTGAAAATGTATTGAATGCATACAAAGCGGCAATAGAAAAACAGTACAGATTTTTCAGCTACGGAGATGCGATGTTGATCGCATAAAGATTGGGTGATAGGTAATGGGAAATGAAAAAAATCCTATAGCCTATTACCCCTGACCTATAACCTGGAAATATTATGTTTGATTTTAATATAATTGCGGAATGTAAAACCACACGGGCAAGGGCGGGAATTTTGCAAACCGCACACGGTGAAGTGGAAACACCCATTTTTATGCCGGTGGGAACGCTGGGTACCGTAAAGTCACTGTCCCCTGAAGAACTGATAGCCTGTGGTGTACAGATCATCCTTGGGAATACCTATCATTTATATCTCAGGCCGGGTTGTGATGTGATCCGCAGTTTTAACGGTCTCCATGGTTTTATGCACTGGGATGGCCCTATTTTAACCGACAGCGGCGGTTTTCAGGTGTTTTCCCTTGCCAAACTCAGAGAAGTGACCCACGAAGGGGCGTTATTCCAATCCCATATCGATGGTTCCCAGCATTTGTTGACCCCGGAAAAATCCGTGGAGATACAGCTGTGTCTCGGGTCCGACATAGTGATGTGTCTTGACGAATGCATAAAATATCCTGTTGAAAAAAGTGATGCCCAAAAAGCGCTTGAGCTGACCACACAATGGGCGAAAAGATGCAAGGATGCCTTTAAAAATGAGAAAAACGCCCTGTTTGGTATTGTTCAGGGGGGTATGTTCAAGGACCTTAGAGAAATGTCGGCCCATGATTTGTTGAACATCGATTTTGACGGGTATGCCATCGGTGGACTCAGCGTTGGGGAACCCAAAGACCTTCTGCTTGAAATGGCCGATCTTACCCTGACGATGCTGCCGGATACAAAACCAAAATATATCATGGGTGTTGGGACACCTGAGGATATTGTGGCGCTTGTGGCCCTTGGCGCTGACATGTTCGACTGCGTCATTCCCACAAGGAATGCAAGAAACGGCCAAATGTTCACAAAAACCGGCACCATAAATATCTCTAATGCGCGATTTAAAAATGATATCGATCCCATAGAATCGGGATGCACCTGTTATACCTGCCGGAATTATTCAAGAGCTTACCTTCGCCACCTTTATCTGTCAAAAGAACTGCTTGCTTATCGTCTAAATACCATCCATAATGTTCACTACTACATGAACCTGATACGACAACTGCGGACGGCCATATGTAAAGGAAAATTTGGGGAATTCAAAAAAGAATTTTTCAAAAATAGCTTGCAACCCCTATCATAATATCTATATACTGACTATTTTGGTTCGATTTGCTCTCTCCATTATTCCATGGGGGCAACATAAAAATACCGCGAATTTATGTTCTACGATATCAGATAATTATTGTTTTTCTAAAAAAACCATTTATGATTTTAACATGACCATTGCAACGCATATAAAAACCAAAATGTCCGGATCTTCATGGATCCGTAAAATGTTTGAAGAAGGTGCACGACTTAGGGCTGAGCACGGTGCTGAGAATGTGTTTGATTTCAGTCTCGGCAATCCAAATCTGGAGCCTCCTGAAATATTCAGGGAGGTACTCAAAAAAACGGTAATGTCCTTGGCCGGTGGAGATCATGGGTATATGCCCAACATCGGGTATCTCCATGTCCGAAAGTCCGTGGCTGAGTATCTGTGCAAAGAGCAGCAGGTTCAGGTTTCGGAAAACGATGTGATCATG
>CAXMTB010000068.1:0-14889 GCA_964195835.1 uncultured Nitrospinaceae bacterium
ACCGACAAGATCCGCTTTGATGTCCATGAAACCAGGGTTTTTACCTTTGGAGACGATGCTGGCCGTTGCATTGAGGGAGTCCGGCAGCGGGTACGCCAATTGGATACCGACTGATTTTAATAATTCCGTCAGGTGATCGGTATCGACTTTTGCCTCCAAATCGAGGCCGTTTAGCGCTGCTAAATCCGCAATGGAGCCTTTTACTTCAGCCGTTAAGTTTTTATGTTTCAGGATGGTGACCAGATCGCTGGCGGCGAATTTTCCATCCTTTCCCGTTAGTTTGACCGAGAACGACAGCGGCCCGATGTCCGGCAGATCGCGACCCGCAAGTGGCGAAAAGGCCGTGACAGAGTCGGTATCCAAAGCCACGGTTACATCTAAATCAATGGTGGGGGCCAGGGGACCAATTGTTCCTTTGGCCTTCAGTTTGGCTTCGCCAAAATGCCCGTTAAATTCGGCATTGGCGGGCTGGTTAGCGACCATAAAATCAGCGCTGTCGAAACCGCCGATAAACGATAGAGGGATGTCATTGAATTTGCCCCTAAGCTCGACAGTCAGCTCATCCTTTATAGATTCGACAGTCAGCTTTTCATTTAAGATGCTGATTCTCTTGCCGCTCTTTCCGTCAAGGAATGTGATGCGAGTTTCATTGATGTGAAGTTTCCGAATAAACGTGCGCAGTGGCAGCCCGCCGTAATTTTTGGTATCTTGTGCCGTTCCTGCCACTTCTTCAGCGGCCCTGGTGACCTCCGCCGCTTCCTTTATCAATTCTCCGAATTGCCAGTTCCCATGACCGGAGCTCCGGGTTTCCAAGAGCAGGTCAGATTTGTCAAGCACCAGTGTCAGGTCCAGAATACCTCTTAGCAGCGGAAATAAGGCCAATTCCCCTTCTATATTGTCAACGGATATCATGGGCGAACGTGAACCCCATTGGGCATTAGATAATTTGATACCCGACACCTTGAAAGCGAAAGTGGTGGAAAGCTTGATATCAAGATCTCCGACAATGGTCAGCTCGCGGCCGGTTGCAGTGCCTACTTTGGAGATGATGAGTGATTTGTAGTAGTTGTCTGGAATCAGGTTTGCAACTACGACTGCGAGGGATAGCAGCCCGATGACAACCGATAGAATAATTCCGGTATATATTAAAACGCGTTTCATATCTCAGCTTTTAAGGTGTCGGGATGGGTCTCTTCCTTGGCGATTAGAAACTGCCGCAACGAGTTTTTTGGGTCTAGCCTTTTTCCTATTCACGCAAGTAAACAGGACGAATTGTAAGACCGATTTAAAGAACTCTCATACCAGAGCTCAATCCCGACCTGTTCCAGTCTTCACGGTTCGTTATAAACCCCCTCGGTTTTTGCGGTACGTTCATACACTTCTTTTAGCTTAAGATCTCTTCCTTTACGATCCCAGATCCCATCCAGCGTAATCTGCGTGATTTCGGGCCCGTCCTTTTTCATGGTTATCCAGAGGATGTGATCCACATTGCCCGGGCCATTCTTGTGCCAGGAGGCGCCTACGGGACCCATGGTGATATAGTCGATACCGTTGCGTTTTTCGAAATCGTAATAATGGAGGTGCCCCGCAATAAACGTGTGGGGCCTGCCCTGGACCATTTGTTCAATAGCCTGCAACGCTTTTCCCGGGTTCTTGTGCTCCCAGTCGGGCTGATGAAAGAATGCAAAAGTCCACCGCACGTTGAGGTTGTCTGCCAACACCTTCTTGAAATAGTTGATTTGCTGGTCACTCATTACCATAGGCTTCCGATATGAATCGAGGCTTGCCATAAACTCTCCCAGCATGGCCTGTGCCGCTGCGGGATCCTCTTTCTGCAGCTTTTTGAAGGTTGCCGTTTTTCCCTCGATATCTTTGGGTATGGGGTTGGAAGGATCTTCGCTATTGAAGACCAAGAACAACACGTTATGATAAATAAAGTGATAGTAAGTGGCGCCTCGCCTCTCGAGCCACACCTCTCTCATCGTATCGTTGCCCATATCGTGATTGCCGACCACATAGAAAAACGGCATCTCGAGCGTCTTTATGATGCCCTCAACTTCGTCCCACTGTGTAGCGGCCTTTGCCTTATCTTCGGTGTAGCCTTCAACCAAATCACCCACATTGATCACAAACTCCGGTTGCAACAGATTGAGTTGATCCATGGCCCTGTTAAAGATGCCCCCGGGATCTGAGCCTCCGGTACGGTCACCGATGACGGCAAACCGGAATTCTTCCGGATTGTTCTTGAACGCCTCAGACGTCCAGGGTTTGGCCTTTGAAAGCGCTGACTGATCATAGCGGAACGCAGCGGTACTGGATACGCTCTGAGTGGTACTGCAACAACTTTGCAGGATGCTGCCTGCCAGCAGCACCGTGAACATCACCACCACCAATCGCTTACACATAGTCTTCTCCTTTCATAATTCTATTTTTTCCCACGGCATCAAGAAAGAATCTACCTTTTAATGAATTAAATCAGTGTCTGACCATATTGGGAAAATTCTACATTACTTCACTGTATACCCTTTCCCCTCAAGGCAAACCCCTTTCGCCTTGTTATAGTTATCAATCTGGGACTGCTGTTGTGCCTGGGCCTGCTGATTTGCCGCCTCCTGTTGCTGCTGCTGCTGTCTTTGTCGGGCACCTCCTCCAACCGCGCCGACCCCAGCACCAATGGCTGCCCCTTTACCCGTGTCTCCGGCTATGGCTCCGATTCCTGCCCCAAGTAAGGCACCTCCAGCTGCTCCGCGAACCGCACCACCCCGCTGGGTCGTCTGTTGCTGAGGGGCCTGCTGAGCTTTCGTGGGGTCATAGCCGGTCTGTTGAACCGCCCACTGGTGGCATTCGAATTCATCTTTTTGCTGCTGTTCGGCACTTTGACCTTTTGCCGGGTAGATCATCATTCCTGCATTTGCAAAGCTGGCAAATCCTACTCCGAACAAAAAAAGCACGGAAACTGCAACACACACCATTATACCGAAATAACCGTTTCTAAAAAGACACTGTTTCTTTATACTTTGCAAATCTCTCATTATTAAGCCTCCTTCATAAATTTGTTTCATATTTATATAGAAATCATTAAGGATCTGTCCCCGTATTGATTGTTCTTGTTACTGTTCATTTTGTCTTGTTAATTTGAATAATTTCGTCACCGCTTTGAAGGCCTAAAATTCCTTGCCTATCAACTTTAACCAGCGACATGGCCACCTTGTCTTCGATGGGCATGGCGGACATGGTTTCCATAGCCAGCACTTCGGCCACACCATTGGTTACATTCACCTTGCCGATGCGGATGCGGTTGAAAAATTGTGTATTTTTCGCAAATATTACAAAGTTGGTGTTGAAATCGATAACCGGGATGGGTTCTTCCGGCTTAAAGGCATTCCAGACTGCCTTGAAAATTTCGGTATTGCCGATAAACCCAACTGCATTTTTACGCTGGCTGTCCGGCAGCAGGTTGATCTGGGCAGTGGGATAATCTCCCTGCCAGGACTGCAGAATTTTCGCCTCGCCATTAAGGGGTTGCAAATGTTGGGCGAGTGCGTCAGCCTCAGCCTTACCCTGGCTTTCAAAACCGGCACAACCTGCTATGATCGCAATGCATATCAGAACCAGAAAAGTCCTGGGCAACATATTATTACATGGACGGTTTATCATCTGAAATACTTCCTTTTTATGGGTTATTGAGGGTTTCTGATTTCTCGACTTTTAATTGCCACATCGCTTCTCCCGGATATAGACCATAAACCAGTTTTCGTGTTCCCCCGGTCGGATGTTTATTGGTATCGCCTTCGTTATATATGGGGAAAATTCTTACAAGCTTTTGATCCTCTATCTTGAAGGTATCGTGTCCCATATATCCTTTAAAATTCTCATCCCTTTCTAGTATTTCAGGGAAATTGATCATTGACAGGCTTTTGTCTTTATTTGAGGCAAATCCCAATACTGTTCCATAACTTCCGGAACCCGACGAAATTGTGATGATGTAGATTTCATCAAAACCGTTACCGTCAAGGTCGGCTACAAATACTTCTGAAATGGGATCCCTGTCTTGGTATATTTCCGGATAATTGTGCTCAAAGTCCTTGGTGCTGATTTCGATAGTGCTAAGGCTCTGACCGGCCGGGTGGGTTTCCGATATGATGATCGTTTTACCCGTCTTTGTCTTATACGTTTTGGGAGCATCGGATGAGCCAGACTTGTTATCAGAGCAGGATATCAAACCGACCGTTGAAACCAACATTGCGATAACAAATAATATGCTTAGTGACAGCTCTTCCTTTTTTCGTCCCGCGATGCTCATTTTATTCCCCACTCCGCATTGAAATGATCCATTTAACAATTGTCAAATCTTTTTTTCTTAAAGCTATTTTATCTTTTCGGCCTTGGGTGCGCTCCAGGTCTTCAACTTCTCGAGGTCCGGGACGTAGACCCGCATGATGGCGCCGATGTCCTCGTTTTTGCGGTTGATCGGCAGCCAATTCTCTTCCGGGACGCCTTTAGGCTTCTGTGAGGCAATATAGATAGCAATGCCGCCGTCCGTGTCCAGTTTCATCCCCGCGTTCTCGCCCACGCTGTACTTCTTGCGGTCGTTGGGAATGAAGAAACCGTTCTTGACATCATAGAGGGTGACCGACCAGAATGGCCCCGCCGGTGGCAAATCCTGCTTGGACATACGAATAACGTAGTCATGCATTGCGTTCATGGGCTTGCCGTCCGTCGTCGCAATGGGCGGGTACACAGCTTCCTCCACCGGCATGCCGATGGGACCGAGGACCGATTGGGAAAACAACAGCTCCAGGGTCATCTGCCCCTTTGGCTTGAATAGCCCGCTCATATTCTTCTGGAACGCCGGGCTCGTGGCCGTGGCCAGCTGTGCGGTCGCAATACGCTCGGCGGCGTTCCGCATCCTGGCGCCGTCGATCTTCGCGATGTGCGCGGGATCGAATGCGCGGCCCGGTGCGACCCCGAGCGGCTGGTAGACAGCGAGGACTGCCTGGTCGAGCTCGTTCTTCGGATCGAAGGTCGTGTGGTTGAAGACGAACTGCATCACCTCGAGCAGGTTGTTGCCAAAAACGTCTGCATCCGTCTTGCCGACGGGCGGGAACTGGATGGCATCGATGGGCTTCGCCTTGCCTCCACGGTACTCCGACAGCGTGACGACCTTCACCGACTGCATCTGCTTAACGATCCGCTTGAACCGCTCCTGATCGTTCGCATGAGGCATGACGCGGAAAACCGCCGAGACGAAGTCGCCGCTCGCCTTGAAGACCCGATCCAACCCCTTGACGGGTTCGCCCTTGTATCCCTCTGTGCGGGCGCTATAGATCAGCATCTTCTCCGGCTTGCGGAAATCCCCCAGCCTCGTCGCCATCGGGATGTTCACGTAGTGGTCATAGGCTGTGATCATCAGAGAGACGTACTTCGAATCGATGGCCGGCATCTCGAGGATCACCGGGTCCTTGCGCAGGTCCAGCATACAGCTGATATAGAGCGTGTCGTTGTTGGGCCGCGCAATCTCCCGCATGGTATGATCCTTGAGCTTGGTGTCGGCAGCCAGGGTGTTCCATCCGCCCTGTTTGAGCGCGAATTTGTTGTTCACGTTGTACATGGCCACGTACTGGTAGGATCGACGGACGAGGTCCTCGATCTGGGCATCACCGAGTTTGACGCCGGTCCCTCCTGCGTTCGTTGTTCCATATAGTCCCAGGACGAGTAGAGTTGACATAAATATCGTAAGTATAGAGATCGGTTTTCTGTTCATGTTTTACCTCCTTTGTTAACATTCCGCATTCCGAATACCACAGTCAATTAAAACCGCCAGGATAGGCCCAACGTAAGACCATCCTGCGCAACATCATACAGAAAGTCATCTTTTTCGTAATCCACATCCAAATAGCGGTAACCCAAAGTGGTTGAGAAGCCCCTGGTCCACTGGTAACCCAGGTTGATCGAAGCGTCCCAAAAGAAATCAGATCCTGCGCCAAATCCGCCGATGCCAAGGCCGCCACTTACAAAAAACTTTGAATTTCCAAGCGCTGATAAACCTTTTAGTCCAATTAAAGGATCAAACCAATCCTCGCTGTTCGATATGCTTCGTTCCGGAAAAACGCCTGGAAAAGCGGCTCCTTTTAATGATAATTCCGAATCAACGGACCAATACCTAAACCCTCCGATGACATCCAGGAACTGGTGCTGATTTTCCACCAGGCGGTATAATCCGGCAACAGACCACATCCAGGATTTTGTTTGCGAATCCACCGCAGAATAAAAAATTCCCAACGGTGTTGGGTCTTCCATTTCGATATCGGTATACACAATGTCTGTAAACAGACCGAAACGCCCTTTGCGCGCCTCGCCGACCAGCATACCTGCTAAATTGATGTTCCCTACAATATCGTCGTAAAAGTCGACCTCGATATCGGCCGGGGGTAAACCCGGCAACGTCGCCACTGTTCCCTTTTGACCCGCCAACCAGGCATAGGGGGCCAATTGGAATTCCCATTGATCGCCGCTGGTAGGATCCGCATGGGCAGAAATAGAAAGGTTCTGGAAGAAAAGTAACAAGCAAAGCAATAATATGGATAATCTATATGTGTTACGTGTCATATTCACCTCCTTGATTTCATGAAGCGTTTCTTTGGTGGCCGGACTGAAGTTAATTTAGGGAATAGTTTAGCGACCTATGTTTCCTACTTTTCTAAAATTACAAAAAGTCTTCAAAACAGGTTCGGCGAAACAAACCTTTATATTCTGAAGCCATTCAATTTTTGAAAAATTTCCGCTTCCAGTTCTTGCAAAAGGGCAGAATACTCTGCACAACGTATAGTGGCTATCTCTTCCTCAGACTGGTTCCAATGATCCAGCGCTTTGAAACACTTTATGTAATCCTCACACATGGTCTGAAAGCTTTCGTTTTCTCTTAAAAGCTTTTTGGCAGTGTCCTGTCGCTGAGGGAACCGTTTCAAAACTGAGAATAAGCCTGTTCGGATAACCTTCATATATATCTCCTATTTAATACCTAAATTGAGCGTTTCAAATAGCGACAGGAATATAAAAAATTAATAATTATAAATAAATATATATGTTTGATAAAGTTCTAAATGTCTTTAAATTCCTTTTTGTTCTCCATGGGAATCGAGGTTCTCGGAGCCTGAAATATCTTACAACTTTTAAAACTATCTAAATTGACGAATATTTTGACAAAGCGTTAATAATATCAAATTGCCAATGTTGGAAACAAGCAATTCTAAAAATCTATTCTTTTAATTTCAATCCAACACCTCGCTCGCAAGGCTCCACTCTCGCAAAACCCCATGAAAAAGGAAGACAGAGTTCTTCTTTGCCACCTATCCGAACTGCTTCAAACATAGCTTTGGCTGCATATTCATTAGCACCAGCGCTTAACAGTTCATTTTGAAAATTTCTATCAACTTGTATACGCTCTTTCTCATTACCAGGGTTACCATAGGCGTATCCAAGATCATGTCTGAGACAGATTTCTGTTAAAGATGGGACATTGATGAGCGCGCTTAAGACTTTTTCAGAGGTCATTGAACATCCATCAAATTTCCATTCTTTGAAACGATCTGGATTGTTTTCCATTCGTTTTGTAAGGTGGCTGAAACCGTAGTGTAAACAAAGTTCTAAGGCTTTCTCAGTTGTAACAATTTCACCAATCTTCGGTAGTTCAACTACATTTTTTTTCTCAATCACACTTTCATCAGAAGCCTTTACTTGATTAGATTCTCCCGAGCACCCAGACATGACACCAAACACTATACAAATAAAAAGAAATGAACAAAAGTTTAACAAAGTAAAGTATAAACTATCACTATATCTATTTTCCTGCATAAAAATATCGCCTTTTTATTTTTTCATTCACCAGGTTTAAAACTTTCGCCTTTAGGGTATGCCCTTTGCGTAAAAATAAAGTTCCAAAAACAAATTGGAGTTGTCACTGGTTCACACCAAATAATATAAAAACAATATATTGTATGTCGGCACGAACAAAAAACGCTAAATTTTATTATGGCCTATGGACTTAGCTGACCCAAAATATTTGTAAGTCTTTGATTTGCTAAGATTTTTCAGGCAAACAGCGCAAATCAATATATTCTTTTTAAAACAAACACTTATGCAAAATCAGGTCATTTAAGTCCATAGGCCATTTTATTATATTGATTCACGCTTTTTCATCCATAGAATTTAATGTACAAAGATAGCCTATTAAGATTTTCGATTGCGGCTCGGCATACTCCACAGCAGAGAAGTCAAACCCGTCTATTTCGCATCAGGTTTTATTTGCTGAAAACTATTTAAATCCTCTTCGACATACCTGACGATAGCTTCTAACAATACTTCCCTCGGGAATGCGTTTTTATCTATAAAGCTCGAGCTGATGAGAGGGTGACTCCTGTTGAAGGGGACGGCGATGGCCCAATGGTCCGCGTTCAAGAAACCCAGTAGCACGCTGCCGGGAATCACCTGATCATAAAAGATCACCTGGCCATCGTTGCGTGAATCAACTTGACTCAACTTCTTGTAAGTAAACTTTAATATTGAAGAAATCTGATCTGTATCGGGATAGGTGATGATCGAGTAATAACGAATTGAATCAGGTAATGAGTGGCTGGCCAGCCAACGTTTACGCACCCCTGGCTTGAGACTTTCGAGTGCGCCTTCATCACCCGGGTCACACTCGGCATCCGGAAAATGTTGTAACAAGTTCAGCATTGACTGGGTTGCATCGTTGGCCAGCGGAGATCCACCCACCGAACCGGCGACACTCACCACCGCTGCGACCTTTTGTTGCAAATCCGTAAAGCTGGTGACTGCCTCAAGGATGTCCGGGACGCCCTTTGAGTAACCCAAAAGCACCAGACGTTTGCCTTCCTCGGATTCGGGCATTGCCATAACGGCTTCTCGGATAAGACCTGCATTTCGAGTACTGCTGGAAAGGGCTTCGACGTCTATGCGGGTAATCTCGTGACCAAATTGGGAGAGGTGAGTTGCAACTGTCTTTTGAGGACCAACGAAGTTTTTAACACATTCCCATCCGACCCCAAGTACAGCCACGACCTTAAGTGGGGATGTGCTGCAGCCCAGGTCCACTGGCGTGTCCGTTGGTAGCCCTTCCCCTTCTAACCTTGCAAGAACTTCTTTACAAGGTCGATAATCTGGCAACTCTTTTCCCCGTTTGTTTGTGATTGCGCAATAGATCTCCCGGAAGCGGGCGCGGCCATCAATGACGCCGGCCATGGACGCAGGTACAAGGATCATCGGCGGCGTGTCGGCAGAATTCTGGATCAGTGGCTTCGGGGCGCAGCCAGCTAACGCGATCAAGCCACCACTTAATAAAGTGATCCAGAATACAAAGCTTAGTCGGATTGGTGACATTGAAGGGCGGACGGCAAGCGGCTCTTCTCTTGATCTGTGATAAGTGACCATCAATACCCTATAGAGTATGAGTGTAGGGTTATAAAAGTGTATTATGCTGCAGTTGAAAATTTAGACGATTAACCTTACTACAAATACAAGCCATATTCTGAATAGCCAGTTTTGTTCTTGCTGGTTTTTTAATTACAATTACTTTTTAACACAGAAATATTTAGGCCAATATAGTGTTTTTGTATAACTATCAGTAGTTTTATAAGAAAATGAAATGTTATAAGCTAATGTGTTATAATAGTTGAAACGCTTGAGACAATCCTGTATCAGAAGATAGAGTATCCGATCAATAAGAAAAACAAATATTTTGACAAAATTGAAAGAAATATTTGACAAAATTTAATTTTTTCATCATTTTTTCTTAATAGCAGAGATGGAAAATATAATTGACATCGTTAGAAATCAAAAAAAATGTAGACCGGGGCCAAGTAATACAATTGCCCCTGAAGAAAACTTGTTAATTATTTGAAAAGAGTAGAAACCAAGGACAACATGTCGGTTTTACTAAACAGTACACTTGAAAAGATAAGCCTTTGGGATTCTGATAGAACGGAGCCAAATTATGTCCACCGGAGCAGAAATCAAACAAGCATATGATTACATGATAAAAATAGTTCGATGCTTCAACTTTGATGATACGTGCTTGCGACTTTCCCAAAAGTGGGTAAAGGTAAATCAAATCCTGCAACGCAATCTGGTGTTGGGTTTTTGCCTAGCGTTCGCGTTGACGGTGTCGGGCTGTGCCACCTCCTTTTCACCTCGACCGATCGATGAAGTGCCTTTCAAGACGAGGGCCCAGACGCAGATTATGGATGGTCTGACGGTGACTGCCGCTGTTCCTACGCTCGAAGAGGCGAAAGCAATCTACGGAGTAGATCTGGCCTCGAAGGGAATGCAGCCCGTGTGGATCGATGTGAAGAACGAAGAGAACCTTCCCTATTGGTTTCTTCCGTCGGGTCTCGATCCGGCGTACTTCTCCGCGTCCGAGGCAGCCTATGCTTTTCGTTCATCGACATCTACCAAAATCAGCCAGGCTGTTTATAAACGTTTTCAGGACCTTCAATTCAGGAATCCCATACAACCAGGAGCCACGGTATCCGGATTCATTATTGTCAACCGTGATGATGGTTTCAAAGCGCTTGATATCGATTTGATCTCACGGGCTAAAGTCAGAAAATTCACCTACATCATCCCAGATCCATCATTCAAAGGGGACTTCACACTTGTCGATTTCGATTCGCTTTACGACCGTACGGAGATCATAGACATCGAGGAAGAAGAAGTGCTGCTTTCCGAGATCGAAAAGTTTCCCTGTTGTACCACCAACAAAGATGGCTCTGAGCAGGGTGATCCTTTGAACCTGGTGTTCGTTGGAGATAGAAATGACATCTTCCCGGCGTATATCCGCCGTGGCTGGCACAGTACGGAGGTCATCTGGTCAAAGGCCATTATGCGCACCTTCAAATCATTTATCCAAGGTTCGCGATACCGCTACTCGCCGGTAAGCCCGCTGTATGTCTATGGCCGACGCCAGGACCTGGCCGCTCAAAAAGCCCGTGGCACCATCCACCAACGTAACCACCTGCGTATGTGGCTAACACCCCTGCGCTTTCGGGGAAAAAACGTTTGGTTGGGTCAGATCAGCCGTGACATTGGTGTCAAATTCACCCTAAAGTCCCCGACCATATCGACGCACGTGATCGACTCCGACGTAGACGAGGCGAGGCGGTATCTGATAGAGGACCTGGCGTACTCCCAAGCGCTTGCTCGGATCGGTTTCATCAAGGGTGTCGGAGAGGCGAGCAAAGATACACCAAGGTTTAACCTTGTCGGCGATCCTTACTTTACTGACGGACTGCGAGCGGTGATGTTCTTCGAGCCGAGACCACGTACGCTCGGTGACCTGGATATCATCGGCTACTGGGAGATACCGACACGTGTACAGACCGGCAAAGGGGGGCTGTTTGATGAATCACAGTAAATCAAGAACAAAGAGCTCCGGAAACCGCTGCAACGCGGTAGAATGTTTTGCAAGCTATAATACCAGGAAACCCCGAATGGTCTCGGGATGGTGTTATGTGCGTATGAGCATGGTTGTGTTTCTAGTGATGATCATTGGGGCCTGCGCCACCACCTTTAAGAGGCCAGGTCCATTTGATGATACGGGTTTGCGAAATCGTGCCAAGACGATTGCAGAGGACGGCATCCGAGTGTCCGCCGCAGTACCAGGCCTGGAGGAAAGCAGGACCATATTCGGCATCGATCTGGAGAAAAAAGGTATCCAGCCGCTTTGGCTTGCCATCGAAAACAACACGGACCGGCAAATTTATTTCCTGCCGACGGGTCTGGATCCAGAGTATTTTTCTCCACGCGAGGTATCTTTTGGATTCCACAGGTCGTTCTCCAAAACTGCCAATACCCAGATCGACGAGCACATCGAGAGTTTGGGCTTTCTCAATCTCATCAATCCGCACTCGACTTCCTCGGGCTTTGTTTTCACAAACTCGGACGAAAGCAGCAAGTTCGTCGCCGTGGATCTTATGGGCCGGGAGTGGACCAGGTCCTTCACACTTGTTGTTCCTACTCCGGATCGCAGCTTTGCGGATGATCATTATGAACGTGTGTTCAGAATGATTGCCTCCTCCGAATTGGTTGATGTTGAAAACGAGTCACATTTGCGCGAATTGCTCGAGCAACTGCCGTGTTGCACGTTGAGTAAAGACGGAGTTCAGAGCGAACCCCTCAACATCGTGATAATCGGAAAGATTCAGGACTTTGTACCCGCCTTCGTGCGACGCAATTACCGCTATACGCCGGTTGTCCCCCGGTATGTCTTTGAGCGATCCCAGGATGTCTCGGGTACCAAGAGGAATCGTTGGGTTGCAGCACAACCGCACGTTCTACGCATATGGCTGACGACGATCCGCTTTCGAAACAAACCTGTCTGGATCGGCCAAGTGAGCACTCCCTTTGGCGGGCGCTTTGCCCGCGCAACTGATGACGATAAAGACTCGTACATAGAACCTTCCGTGGATGAGGCCCGAAACGATCTGATTCAGGATATTATCTACTCGCAGTCTCTCGTAAAAATGGGTTTTGTTAAAGGCGTGGGACGTGTCATGGCATCGACCCCGCGAAAGATACCCAGCGGATCAACCTATCACACCGACGGACTCCGCGCCGTTCTCATGTTCGAGAGGCGACCTGTTTCACTTTTGGAGATTGAGTTCTTAGGGTGGGAGCGGCTTGTCGATCACTACCGGCAACAACTCGATATTGGTAAATCAAAGAAATAGTCCATAAGCCGATGGTCCCACGGAGAAAATAGATAACTCTGCTGTAAAATTCGGATAGCATATATCGGGTTAAGCTTATCGGCCCTCAAACTTTTGATACTTGATAAAACCGATTATAATTGGGCGTTTAAATAAATTTGATAACATGCAAGCACCTTTGTTCACTTGTAATTGTGATATGTTAATGACTTATCACGAAATTGATACCCCCTATAATTTTCGCACAGCTTGCCAGTATGTCGAAACGTCTGAATTATTGATATCATAATAATTATGGTCAAGTTAAGTAAATCCTAATTATAATTATTGCATTATGGGACAAATTGTTTAGTCACTTCACACTTAATCGTTTTGTAGTTAACAGCCCCTTTCATGGACAAAACAAAGTCTGGTCCTTCCTCCGGGGCAGAGCCCCTCTGGGGCGGCGCCTGCGCAAGAACTCTCTACTCGAAGCCGATCCAGGTGCTAATATTCTCAATCGGTTCCCGCTTGCTGACCACCTTGTTGGCCGGAAAATCCCAGTTGGGATACCCGATGGCAATGGAAATGACAATCCGTTTGGATTCTGGTATTCCGGCAAATTCGTGCAACACTTCAGGATACGCGATCCCCTGATTGGCGATGCAGGTGCCCAGCCCATAATGGAGGGCAGCCAGACAAATATTCTGGGTTACCGATCCGATGTCGAAAATCGGCCTGGGATAGGACAACGAGCGATCCATTGAAATAACGATGGCCGCCGGTGCATTGAAGTGCCGGAATCCCAGCGCCATCCACCGGTCTCTTTTCTCTATATCCCCTCTTGGAATATCCATGAGTCCAAAGAGCTGTTTGGCAATTTCGATCTGACGCCTCCGATACACGCTGTCCCGGGGCAAGCCTTTGGCCGGAAGGTCGGGGTGAGGCGGTGCCTTTGATTTCAACTTTTCGATATTCGCCTTTCTGATGGTATCCAGTATATCCCCGGCGACGATGGTAAATTCCCATGGCTGGCTGTTTTCAGCCGAAGGAGCACGGGATGCAACTTCAATGATTTTTCTGAGAATATGTTGGGGGACAGGGTCGGCCGTAAAATCCCTGATGCTCTTTCGTGTTCTGATGGCTTCGATGATATTCACGGGTTGGTTCCTTTTTGATTTTAAATGCTTTTGTGCACACTAGTCTTTTCCGTTGACAGGCGATGAATTTTTATTATAGTAAATAATCTCGCATGTTACTCTCTTTCTTGTAACATTTATGCTTAATCTAGTTCAAGCTTGGATATTTCACCGGTAATTACCATACTCAGGAAAATTTACAGATAACACTCAATTTAGGTGTTGTCTTGTATTTTAATAAAAAGGACGCGTGTCGGTGAGGAATATTTTTCATCTAACCTAAACTTGAGAGGTGCTTCAAAATGGCTAAGAAATGGGTGTATCTTTTAGATGAGGTCGATCAGGCAGAAGAGTATGTTGGCGGTGAGTGGGATAAAGTGCGCGGATTGCTCGGGGGCAAAGGCGCAAATCTGTCGGAAATGGTTCGCATCAATGTTCCTGTGCCCCCCGGATTTACGGTGACCACCGAGGCTTGCAACACCTATCTGGCTTCAGGCGAGACTTTTCCTAAAGGAATGAGAGAAGAGATGCTTGAAGCTCTGAAAGCCATTGAAGAGACTACCGGTAAAAAATTTGGTGACCCGAAAAATCCGCTGTTGATTTCCTGTCGAAGTGGCGCCAAATTCTCCATGCCGGGCATGATGGACACGGTTCTTAATATTGGACTGAACGATAAAACCGCCGAAGGAATGATAAAATTGACCGGCGATGAACGGTTTGTATTCGATTCTTATCGCCGCTTGGTGCAGATGTTCGGCAATGTGGTCATGGATGCTCCTGATGAGGCCTTTGAGGAAGTCATCACCGCAGCCCGTCTAAAAGCCGGTGTGAAAACCGATGCCGAGCTGTCGGCAGATGCCTGGAAAGGCGTGATAGAAAAATTCAAGGTTATCTTCAAACAATACGCCGGCCGATATTTCCCAACCGATCCGTTTGAACAGCTTTTTATGGCCACAGAAGCTGTGTTCAGGAGCTGGAACGGCAAAAGGGCCCTTGATTATCGAAATGCCGCAGGTATTTCCCATGATTTGGGCACTGCGGTGACG
>CAXMTB010000069.1:0-13972 GCA_964195835.1 uncultured Nitrospinaceae bacterium
TGCGGTGGCCACTTACTCCCGAAGGCTGGTTAAAGAAAAAGAGGCAGGCCGGCCTTTGGAACCTATCATCGAAAAAATGAACAAACTGGCCAGGGAGTATCACGAAAAATCAAGGCCCCTGTTCTGTGCAAAAAACGGTCTGGTGGATGAAATTGTGCCGCTGTGTGATTTGAGAAAATACCTTGTGGCCTTTACCGGGGCAGCCTATCAAAATCCAAAATCCATCTGTCCCCAGCATCATATGATTCTTCCCCGGATCATTAAAGGGTAATCGGTGAGCAAGGATTTGGGTTTAAACGACTGGGGATGAGTAACAACATATCGTGCTGCCACTGATGCGGAAACAAGTCCCAACCGGCCTCAAGCAATCGAGATTCGAACACCACATGAAGATCGTTAGAAAGATCCAACTGATTTTTTTAATATTTTTTTCATAAGGCTAAATTTTTTGGTGACATATGTCGATAGGTGTGCTAAACACTCAAAAAAATGAAAGGAAATCCATGATAACAGCTTCCATACTCAGGACTTTCAGTGCGCGTCGAGCGATCAGCGCTGCCGCGTCCGCGGCGGCTGCCGCCGGGCAGCCTGTGGTCCTGAAGGGGAGCGGATAGCCGGATTCTCCAAAAAATCGTTCAGGGCTGCG
This sequence comes from uncultured Nitrospinaceae bacterium, assembly GCA_964195835.1. Lineage (GTDB taxonomy): Bacteria > Desulfobacterota > Desulfobacteria > Desulfobacterales > UBA11574 > UBA11574. The sequence goes on from CAXMTB010000069.1 coordinate 647, forward strand.
GGCATTTAAACCGCAGCCCTTTTAATTTTTAGGGCTGCAAACCTTAAGCAGCCCTTTTTTATTTTTTACATTAAAAACTGGTCCTGTAGGCCAAGTCAGAGATAGATGACTCTGCCTGAAGAATCGTTGGAAGAGTTCGAAATGAGCTAAAGTTCGAAATGAGCTAAAGTTTAAAATGAGCTAAAGTTTAAAGTGAGCTAAAGTTAAGGAATTTTGCCAATTATATAAAATAAGCGGAGCGAAGCGACTCAATAACTTTAGGCACTTTTAACTTGTACGGCTTTAAGTAAAACAGTCCCTTCCAAGGATTATATCAAAGCCTGGTTTTCTGGGACAAGATTTATACAAAAGGAGGATGAATTACCATGCGAACCCATATTATCCACATCGGGGCAGAAGAACTGACATACGAAATTCGCAACATCATACGCGTGGCCGACAAGCTTCAGGAACTGGGCGTACCCGTCTATCTGGAAAATATCGGCGATCCTGTTGCCAAAGGTGAAAAAATCCCCGTTTGGATGAAAGAAATTGTTGCCGAACTGGCCAGGGAGGACATGTGTTACGGTTACTGTCCGACCCAGGGGCTTCTTGAAACCCGAGAGTTCCTTGTGTCCTTGAATAACAACAACGGTAACTGCCCCATCACGCCGGAAGATATCATCTTTTTTAACGGCCTCGGGGATGCCATTACCAAAACCTACGGGTTTCTAAACCGCACCGCCCGGGTCATTACGCCGTCCCCGACCTATACCACGCATTCTTCATCCGAAGCCGCCCATGCCGGACTGCCTCCGGTTTCCTATCCCCTGGATCCCCACAATCACTGGTTCCCGGACATCGAGGAACTGCGCCGTCGGGTCAAATACAACCCTGCGGTGGCCGGTATTTTGTTGATCAACCCCGACAACCCCACCGGCGCGGTCTATCCGGCCAACTTGGTCAAGGAGATTGTTGAAATCGCGAGGGAATTTGACCTCTTCATCATTGCCGACGAGATCTACCAGAACCTGGTGTTTAACGGCAACAAAACCGAGCCGCTGGGTGCGGTCATCGGCGATGTTCCGGGAATTTCGATGAAAGGGATATCAAAGGAGCTCCCCTGGCCCGGGTCCCGCTGCGGCTGGATCGAAGTGTACAATGTCCACCGGGATTCGGAGTTTAAATCTTACATCCAGAGCATTCTCAATGCCAAAATGGTGGAAGTCTGTTCCACCACATTGCCTCAAAAGGCACTGCCCCATATCTTGAGGCACCCCCAGTATCAGGGCTATCTGGAACATCGTCGCCAGCGGTATCAACGATTTTCAAAAATTGCGTATGACCGGCTCAAAAGCATTCCAGGGGTTATAGTCAACCCCACCAATGGTGCATTTTATATGAGCGTGGCCTTTGAAGACGGTGTATTGAATCAGCTTCAGACGCTTCCCATTTCCAACGGGGCGGTGGGTGAACTGGTGAATGAAATTACCGGCGATCCGAATATTCAACCGGACAAGCGGTTCGTCTACTATCTTCTGGCTGCTACAGGAATCTGTGTGGTTCCCCTGACGTCTTTTAATACACATTTGCAGGGATTTCGCATCACCCTGTTAGAGCCGGATGAAACAAGGTTTAGCCAGATGCTTGACAAGTTAAAAGAAGGGATCGAGCAGTATATTGCCTGAACATTATAGGTGTTTGGAATCAGATAAGGCGCTAACGGCTAATGGAATTGGTTTCGAGCGACGATCTGATTTTACTTATATCGTCAATGGACGGATTAGATTCGGGTGGCGTCCGGAATGATAAAATCTTTTTCTCTGTTTCCCCCCCATATATAACTTCTGGAGAATTTATTTTTTCGTTAAGTGCAATATTCAATTGACGGTCTCTCCCGTACATATCATCTCTAAAGTTGACAGAACCGCCTTTATCAACCCAGGCTGTCCAGTAAAGAATATGAATATTTATCGGGTCTGACAATAATATTGCTTTGGTCTTTTTACTGTTGACCGCAGCAGTTAATTTTTCGTAAGTCCATTTTGAATTGTCTGTCAGAAGGTAAGCGGCCAGTTCCATGGGCTTTTCAATGCGGATACAACCGGAGCTAAAGGTGCGCTTGGTTTTATTGAATAATTCGCGAGCCGGCGTGTCATGTAAATATATGCTGGACTCATTTGGAAAAATAAACTTTATGCGTCCAAGGGCATTCGAATTTGCCGGATCCTGGCGGAGCTTATAGGCAAAGTTCCTTTTTGTAACCGTATCCCAGTCAATAGATTCAGGGTTTATCTCCTTGGCACCATCCTCCCAGTTTTCAAAAATCCGGATGCTTTTATCCTTCAGATAGTTTGGGTCTTTTTGGATACATGGCAACATATCATTTATGGCAATTTTATGGGGAATATTCCAATAAGGATTCAGTTCCATGTATGTTATTTTTCGTGACAGAGCAGGTGTGGGGCGCTTCTTTTTTCCTACAATAGCCCGGGTTGATGTTACTATCTGTCCATTTTCAATGATATCGAGTTCAAAATTGGCCGTATTGACCATGAGATAGCGCTTTCCCAAGTCTTGGGGAAGCCAGCGCCATCGTTCCATATTCAATTTTATCTGTTCGATACGATCTTCCACCGAAATATTTAACGCTGAAAGTGTATTTGATCCTACAACTCCGTCAATTTTGAGACCGTTCCTGGCCTGATATTTTTTAACCCCATCTTCCAGAATTTCATCAAAATATTCCCCATTACCGTTTTTTGAATCTGCAAGATCTCCTGAAATGATTAGCCGTGAACGTAAAGCGACAATTCTTTCTCCAGTGTCACCTTTGCGAATTTTTGAGCCCACAGGTACTTCATACCAGCCACCTGATTTTTTTATTTTTTCGTATTTTAGTAATGCCGACTTCAGTTTTAAATATCCTGAATGGTGGGGTTGCAATATATCAACCAATTCTTCCAGTCTCTCCTTAAACAAAGATGTTTGAAGAATTTTTAACAGATTTCTCTTCGGTTTTTTTATATGCCAGTCAAAATTATTTGAATTAGGTTCCACCATCCCTTCTGACAAATGAAATCCGAACGAAAAAAAAGCATCAGTTAAAAGTAACTCGAGTTCCGCTAACTTTTCAGGCTCAAACGCATCTAATACGCTGTTGAGTTCAACATCCGTAAGCAATGTCAAAATGTCGTCTCGATGATAGATTGCAGAATCGAGTCCTTCATGGTCTGCTTCAACAATTGTCTTTATGAAAACTTCTGCTTTACTGTTCAACCAGTTTTTAGTCACCCATACGGGCTTAATTTTTCGATGAAGATAAAAATCGAAAAGTAATTCTGGATTGCAAATCAGGTTGGTTTTAGAATCTATTTTATTTTTGATCGTTAAGGAAGTAAGTCGAGATATCAGATATTCACGCACCTTATCGGTAACATTGCAACCCTTACCGGTCTGTATATTTTGCCTTGGGATATTTATCAGATCACGGTTAAAATTGTCGATTAATCCGTTGGGTTCGTAGGAATCGTTAAACTTAATCGAGGAAGGAGAACTTTTAATCATACTATTGATAACAGGATTAATATAACCATAGAGTTCCTTTTTTTCAAAAGGAAGCGAACGACTGCTTAAAAAATATTTATCCGCCTGATCATTTAAATTCAGAGCATAAACATTTCCGAACAAGAACAAAATGCTTCCCGATAAAATTATTAGAATTTTCAACAGTCTCATATTTTTCCAGTCTAAACACATTGTGCAAGCTAAAACAGCAAATATAATGCCAGAAAATAAATGAGACAAATAATGTTCTTTAACTAATAGATATATTTAATAATTTATAAAAAGATAGTAAGTGAGTGACTGTGAGAATGAAATGAAATCATGAAGTATACTACATGGTTTTTAGGTAATGAAAGTAATACGAAAGATATCTAAAACTTCATTGTGGATAAAAAGATGTCGCTTACCTTTCGCCTTTTGTCTGACTCTTACTCCCATAATAAGCCCCTCACTTTCTCCCTGTAGTTTATCCACGGGCAGGGACCAGGGACGTCCTTTTCAGCCGTCCGCGCATAGCCCGTGGGGTTAGTATTATGTAAATAATTTCATAGAATTTATGTAGTTTACCTCATAATTTCAGATGCTTTGGTATGAATCAGTACTTCCAATCAGATCTTTCAATTGATGCAACCGTCTAATTTTATTACAATCTAAATTAAAATATGTCGCATAAAGCTGATTCAGCATGATTTTTGCATTATTTTTAGTTGGTAGTTAAGAAATGGCTTCTCTTATGCACGTGCATCTTAGTCTCGGTTAGATATATAATTTATATAATTTGCCAGAAATCGAGCTAATAACGGCATTAAGGGTGTATTTTCAATCAGGGGTTTTGCTAGCCGCTTCCCTTGGACTACCAACCCCCACAGTAGCCCCTGGTCAAATTGATGCCCAGGGGCTTTGTTTTATATCCTCCCAGGACAAAACCCGAAAGCTTATCCTTTCCAAACAAAAGCGCCTGAAGGTTTTCCCCGGTCCACAGTAATAAACCGCCCACAACGTCACCGCTGCAGGTTCCTTCAAGCGCTCTGTTTGCACCATCCATTCTTTTAAACATTTAAATTTTACCATCTTTTAGCTGCTTTATTTCTTAATCGCCTGGTTTTTTGAGAAATTCGAGCTAAAGATTTTGGATAGAAGTGACGATGATCGGTGATATATAGATGTTCTCATCTGATTAGGATAAACCTTTGGAATAAAATAATGTCATGAGTGATGATAAGCCTTCATATGAAGAATTGGAACAGCGAATTAAAGAGTTAGAAGAGAAGGTCGCCGAATCCACCAAATCGGGTGATATACAAAATGAGAGTGAAGATCGGTTTCGCCTGATTTCTGAGACATTGCCGGTTGGAATATTTGAAACAGATGCAAAGAGCGAATGCCTGTATACCAACACAAGTTGGCAGGAAATTTTCGGAGTATCTCTCATTGAAAGCCTCATGAGTGACTGGAGAACGTTTCTGCATCCTGACGATAGAGAATCTGTAGTTAAACAATGGGAACAGACATTAACAAACCTGAAGGCGTTTTCAAAAGATTTTAGGATCATTACCCCAAAAGGCGATGAGCGCTGGATTCACCTCCGTTCTTCCCCTGTTTTTTCCGACACCGGAACGCGGTATACCGGAACTGCTGTGGATATTACCGATCGTAAGCATACCGAGGTTGAACTTAAAAAAGCAAAGGAGGCTGCCGAGGCTGCCAGTATCGCAAAAAGCGAATTTTTGGCCAATATGAGTCATGAAATTCGCACGCCTATGAACGGTGTTATCGGTATGGCAAATCTGCTGATGGATACCAATCTTAACCTTGAGCAGAACCAGTTTACCGAGACCATTCGAAAGAGCGCTGATTCTCTGATGACGGTCATCAACGATATTCTCGATTTCTCCAAGATCGAAGCCGGCAAACTCGAACTGGAGGCCATCGATTTTGATTTGAGAGTTACTCTTGAAGAAGTGAGCGAACTCATGAGTCTTAAAGCTTATGAAAAAGGCCTGGAATTCGCTTCCATCGTCCATCATGAGGTACCTTCTCTGCTACGTGGAGATCCTGGACGGCTAAGGCAGGTCTTGATCAATCTGGTGGGTAATGCAATTAAGTTTACAGGTTCGGGTGAGGTGACGCTAAAGGCCACACTTGAAGAAGAGGACGCCCACCGGACCGTGATCCGTTTCAACGTAAGCGATACCGGTATCGGCATATCGGAAGAGGGCATGGGCCATTTGTTCCAGTCATTTTCACAAGTGGACGGTTCCACATCTCGCAATTACGGCGGCACCGGTCTGGGATTGGCCATATCCAAGCAGCTTACGGAATTGATGGAGGGACGTATCGGTGTTGACAGCAAAGAGGGCCATGGCAGCACGTTCTGGTTTACGGTGGCAATAGAAAAACAGCCCGATGATCGTGAGACTTTGATGATTCCCGAGGATATACGCAAGAAACGAATCCTGTTTGTAGATGACAATGCTATCAACCGGCAGGTTTACAGGGAGCAGCTCAAGTCTTGGAGTTGTCGTTATGGTGAAGCTTCCAACGGAACCCAGGCAATAGATGAACTGCGGCGCGCCCGGGAAACGGGGGATCCTTTTGAGATAGCAATTATTGACATGCAGATGCCGGACATGAACGGGGAGGAACTGGGCCGCAGTATCAAACAAGATCCGGAACTGGCAGACACCATTCTCATCATGGTAAGCTCCATGGGCGCGCGGGGGGATGTGGCACGATTAAAGAAGATTGGTTTTGGCGCTTATTTGACCAAACCGATCAAACAATCCCAGTTGTACGACTGCCTCGCTACAACAGCGAAAATATGGAAAGAGAAAAAACAGCCACAAGATGCCACCATTGTTACACGGCACTCCCTGGCTGATAATAAAAAACAAGGAATTCGTATTTTGTTGGCTGAAGACGATGCTACCAACCAGAAAGTGGCGTTGCATATCCTTAAAAAATTCGGTTATCGAGCCGATGCAGCAGTAAACGGTCAGGAAGTATTAAAGGCACTGGAGAAGGTTTCTTACGATATTGTGTTGATGGATATACAGATGCCGGTGATGGACGGGTATACGGCCACGCATCGAATACGCGAATTGGAACTCAAGGCTCAACAGGTAAAACTCAATAAAAATGACTCCGAAGACCTTTCGGATTCTGAGATTCAGCTTTTAGCACACTCGGGGAGAATACCTATTATCGCCATGACGGCCCATGCCATGAAAGGGGACCGTGAGAAATGCATCGCGGCGGGTATGGATGACTACACACCAAAGCCCATCAATCCAGAAGAACTATTGGAAAAAATCGAAAAGTGGACCCGGGTTGAACAAAATGTTTCCAGTCCGGAGGCTGAGATTCAAAAAGAACGCATGCAACCTGAAACGTCGGAAGAAACACAACCCTTAGACCTTGAAAATGCCCTGGAGCGGGCTATGGGAGACAAAGATTTTCTTAAAATGCTCCTTGGAGGGTTTATTCAGGAGCTTCCGGATCAGATTGAATCATTAAAGGTTGCCGTTGCCGGTACAGATATGGTGGCGTTGACCGAACATGCCCACAAGCTAAAAGGCGCAGCTGCCAATCTGAGTGCATATGGAGTTTCTTCTGCTGCAAAGTCGCTGGAAGAGATTGGCCGAAGCCAAAACATGGACGAAGCAAATCAAATACTGGAAGTTTTGCTTAATGAAAGTAAACGGCTAACCGAATATATAGAACGAGCAGAATGGTGATCGCTTAAGTTATTACCTTAATTGTGAATATTGTGTTTTTTGTGGCAAAAAATCTAAACTTATCAAGTGTGAAGTGACTAAAGTGAACTAAAGTGACTAAAGTTGTGGAATTCCGTCAATTTAATATAAACAGCCGGAGCGTAGCGACTCCTTAACTTCAGATCACTTCAAACTTTAGCTCACTTGTAACTTTTCCGGCTTGTCCGGGTCAGGTTTTATTGATTTAAGTGAACGATAGTAAAAAAATGTTGTTGATTGGACATTGCAGCGTAAAATGAATGCCATCGTTGTTAGCGATTTACATATAGGATCCCGTTTTTTTTTACATCATGACTTCGAGAACTTTCTTAGAAATATTCCTGAAGATTGTGAACTGATCCTAAATGGCGATATCATAGACGATCCCAATAAAAAATTACAGCCGGCTCATAAACGGATTCTGAATCTTATTGAGCAGGTCTCACACCGTCAGAGGGTCATTTGGGTGCGGGGAAATCATGACGATGGTTATGCTCAAAATGGGTTTAAGCACATACATTTTAAGACATCTTACACCATCGAAAACAGATTGTTGATTGCCCACGGATTTGACTTTGATGGAATCATGCTCCGAAGTCAGGTTTTTATCAAATCTTTTAAATTGATTCACGATACAATGATTAAGTTAGGATCAAGGCCTGTTCATGTGGCCAATTATGCCAAAAAATTTGATTTGTTATATAAGGTCTTAAGAGATAATGTGATGAAGAATGCAGTAAATTGTGCCCTGGAAAATGGATATGAGGCGGTCATTTGCGGCCATACGCATTATCCGGAAGACAGGGTTTACAATGGCATCAGATACATGAACACCGGAGCCTGGACCGAATCCCCGGCATTTTACCTTCAGATGATCGGTAATGAAATGACACTAAACCCCATCGTATCATAAAGATTCTCATCAATTTTCATGCAAGATTCAGATCTAAAATTTGACAATACGTTCATACATTTGATAATGTGATGTTTACGGTTCAAAGCATGGGGCAAGTGTTCCGTGATCAAATAACATCTTCAAACGTCAATTTTCAATCTGGTTTCGCACCCTTAATTTTCAGCAACGCCAATACACCAATGAAATATTTTACCTTTAAAAAATTATTTCAGCCTGCTAACCAGAAGGCTTTTTAGCAATATTGGGGTGCGAAACTTGAGTAAAGAATTAAACAAAAAAATGTACCAAGGATAAAATGCAAGATAGAAAATCTGGCGGATACACTAAAAAAGTCCTTGTTGTTGATGATCAGAGAAGCCAATTGAAATTAATGAAAAAAATGTTGGAAAAAATTGGCTATGTGGCCGTTACTGTGGACAGCGCGGAAGAGGCCGAACATATCTTGAGGTGTGAGGAATCCTTTTCAATGATCATTACGGACCTGAAAATGCCATGGCTAGATGGTTTGAATTTCTGTAAAAGGGCGAAGATCTTAGATCCTAATTTAAAAATATTTGCATTATCCGGATTCCTTTATGATTTTGATATTAATGAGTTAGAGGATGCAGGCTTCGATGGGATTTATGAAAAACCCATCAGCAAAGCACAATTAGCAGAAATTTTACATGCGGATATTGAAAAAACCTGAGACTTAAGTTTTGCATCAATGATTAATACGATATGGTCCTTTCATCAATTATTCTTGTTCCCTTTTCTCTAATTTCGATCTGGTTTTACTTTAAGAGTTCACCCAAACATATTGAAAGACAAACCGGGCTTATCTACAATCTCATAATTGTTGTTTTATCGATAATGGCTTGCTCAACAGTGGGTCTTTATTTCTACTATTCAACAGGTCGATCAGCAGATCGAGCCTGGTGGCCGATATTGGCTTTTCTTGGATCTTTATTTGTTCTTCCGATTGTCTTGATCCTGGGCGGATTGATTCGCAACTTTATCCTATTTCGAAAATAAATCGGTTGATAAAAGGACTTCAGAATTTCGAACATTATTATAAATTGTAGGCAACAAGACAATCACACCCTTACTTAGCGGAAGCCGAGGATCATCCAATATGTTGTGATTCGTCCGAATACATTGACAATTTTTCCATCGGTTTTAATTTATGAGAAATATGCACAGGTTTTTTTAAAGGCCCTAACCGGCTTTGTATAAATTTTTTTTAAAATTAACCGATTGGTCGGCTGTTCCTGGTCTTGGTTAAACATAAAGGAGGTTCGTATCATGGAGAATTTAACTCATAGAAATACCTCATTGGAAGGAGTGGAAATTTTAGAAGAAGTCACCACCAAGTTTGCCGAGATACTAACACCCGAGTCCTTACAATTTGTGGCAAAATTACATCGGGAGTTTGAAGATCGTCGGCAAACCCTTTTGCAAAACAGAGAAAAAAGGCAAATAGAAACTGATGCCGGAAAAATGCCCGACTTTCTGACCGACACCAAGCATATCAAAGACGGAGACTGGCAAGTGGCGTCGATTCCGGATGATTTGCAGGATCGGCGGGTGGAAATCACCGGCCCGACAGACCGAAAAATGATTATCAATGCTTTGAATTCCGGCGCCAACGTATTCATGGCGGATTTTGAGGATGCCAACTCGCCCACCTGGTTCAACATGGTGCAGGGCCAAATAAACCTCCGTGATGCGGTTGCCGGCACCATCACGGTTTCAACACCAAAAAAAGAATATAGATTAAATGACGAAATCGCCACTCTCCTGGTACGCCCCAGGGGCTGGCATCTCGATGAAAAGCACGTTTTGATAGATGGTAAGCCCGTATCGGGTGCGCTGTTCGATTTCGGCCTGTTCTTTTTCCACAATGCCAAGAGACAAATCGACAATGGAACCGGGCCATACTTCTACGTGGCCAAACTGGAAAATCATTTGGAGGCACGACTCTGGAATGATGTCTTCTGCATGGCCCAGAATGAACTGGGTATTTCTCGGGGCACCATTCGGGCTACGGTTCTTTTGGAAACCATTTTAGCCGCTTTTGAGATGGAAGAGATCCTCTATGAAATGAAGGAGCACTCCGCAGGGCTGAATCTTGGCCGGTGGGATTACATATTCAGTTTCATTAAGAAATTCCAAAAATACCCGGAGTTTGTCTTTCCTGACAGAGGTCTGGTTACCATGGCCACTCACTTTTTGCACTCTGCCTCTTTGTTGTTGATTCAAACTTGTCACAAACGCGGTGCTCATGCAATGGGTGGAATGATGGCCCAAATACCGGTCAAAGCCGACCCTGAGGCCAACGAGGCAGTTCTGGCAAAGGTCCTGGAAGATAAGGAACGCGAAGCTTCCGATGGTCACGACGGCACCTGGGTTGCACACCCGGGACTCGTGCAAATTGCAAAAAAAACATTTGATAAGATTATGCCCGAACCCAACCAAATTCATAAGAAACGAAAAGATGTTCATATTACGGCTGCTGATTTATTGATGGTTCCCCATGGCGATATCACCGAAGAGGGCTTGAGACACAACATTGATGTTGGGATTCAGTATCTTGAGGCGTGGCTCCGGGGCATTGGCTGCGTCCCCATCTACAATTTGATGGAAGATGCCGCCACCTCAGAAATCAGCAGAACCCAAGTCTGGCAGTGGATCCACCATCGCAACGGCGTGCTTTCTGACGGACGGGAGATAAACGTCGAACTCTATCGCAAAATAGTTCCGGAGGAACTTAGCAAAATAAAAGGAATGATCGGCGAAGAACGTTTTGCTTCCGGCAAATTCGAACTGGCCACCAAACTTTTTGATAAACTGATAACCGATGAAAAATTAGAGGAGTTTTTGACTTTAGCTGCATATGAGCATTTAGGGTAAAAACAATGGAGGATATTTTATGGACAGGCAACAGCAAGCCGAGACACTCGCAAAATCATGGGAAAGAGAACCGCGATGGCAGGGGATTGAACGGCCCTACACAGCCGAGCAGGTGGTGAAACTTCGTAGCTCCTTTCAGATAGAATATACGGTTGCCCGCTTGGGATCTGATCGGCTCTGGAATCTGATGAACTCAGAACCCTATGTTCAGGCTTTGGGTGCGTTGACGGGAAATCAGGCCGTTCAACAGGTGTTGGCAGGGTTAAAGGCAATTTATCTCAGCGGCTGGCAGGTCGCGGCTGATGCAAATACGGCTGGACAGACCTATCCGGATCAGAGTCTTTACCCTGCCGATAGTGTCCCGGCTGTGGTCAGGAAGATAAATAATGCGCTGCTTCGTGCCGACCAGCTTCAACACCTGCACGATAGAGGAAACATTTATTGGCTTGCCCCCATTGTAGCTGATATCGAAGCGGGTTTCGGCGGGCTCCTCAACACCTTTGAACTGACAAAAGCATGCATCGACGCCGGTGCGGCGGCCGTTCATTTAGAAGATCAGATATCCTCCTTGAAAAAGTGTGGTCACATGGGCGGGAAGGTTCTGGCGTCGGCCTCGGAATACTTGCGCAAGTTTGTGGCTGCCAGGCTCGCCAGCGACGTCCTGGGTGTGCCGACGATCATGGTTGCCAGAACAGATGCCCATGGTGCTCAACTGACCCGTAGCGACATAGACCCCATTGACCAACCGTTTTTGACCGGAGAAAGGACTGTCGAGGGTTATTTCGCAATTCAAGGCGGCCTAGAACTTGCCATAGCCAGAGCCTTGGCCTATGCGCCTTATGCGGATGTAATCTGGTGTGAAACATCAAAACCGGATTTGAGAGATGCGCGGGAATTCGCCCAGGCAATCCATGAGAAATTCCCCAATAAACTGCTGGCCTACAATTGTTCCCCCTCGTTTAACTGGCGGCTGCATATGGATGATGCCATGCTCAGAAAATTTCAGGAAGAACTGGGAGCTATGGGCTATAAATTCCAATTTGTAACCCTGGCCGGTTTCCATGCCCTAAACGTCTCAATGTTTGAATTGGCCCATGGGTATAAAGCGGACGGCATGGCAGCATATTCACGGTTGCAGGAGCATGAATTCGAACTGGAGCGTGAATTGGGATACAGTGCGGTTAAGCATCAATCTTTTGTAGGGGCGGGGTACTACGATGAAGTTCAAATGGTAATCACCGGCGGCGAGACCGCAACTTCTGCCCTGAAAGGTTCCACCGAAGAAGAACAGTTTGAAGGATAGTAACGCTTTAGCCTTTTGAAAACAGTTTCGCTTCAGGTATGATTAAATTTTTGGCTGAAAAAACTCGAACCAAATAGGAAACAGTAAACAGGAAATAGTAAACAGTGAATAGAAAATAGAAAATAAAACAGGGTTTTCGATTAAGCATTAAATATTCCCCGACAAATCGGGATCTACGACAATCTTCAATCGTTTTTAACCTGAAGCGCCTTTGAAATCGATTTGTTTGAAAGGACTAAACTATTACGAAGGATAAATCAACCGATCTTGCCATGAGCCAGCCGCTTGCTTTGTTCATAGGGGAAGATGTCAATAGTTTTTCCATCACTGATGCGAGACTGAACCTGATGCCAAAAATGTACATCGAATAGGTCCTCATGATGCTCAAGAAAAATTTTTCTCAACCCCCCCCGCAGCCCCATAAAATTTCGAAGCTCTTCGGGGAAAACGTCATTCTCGCCAACGCCAAACCAAGGCTCGGCAGAGAGCTCCTCATCATAACTTCTGGATTGGGGCATTACTCTGAAATTGCAGATAGACAACAAGCAAAGTTCGTCATAGTCGTAAAAGACAACACGTCCGTGGCGGGTTACTCCGAAATTCTTGAGCAAAAGATCTCCAGGAAAAATGTTTGAAGCTGCCAGGTCTTTTATGGCATTGCCGTAATCCACAACGGCCGTTAGTGCTTTTGCCTCATCGACTTCACGGAGATAGATGTTCAAAGGGGTCACCCGGCGTTCGACATAAGCATGCTTGACAATAACGTTATCATCATTGATGGTCACATTTTGAGCGGCATTTCGCTTCAGGCTGTCTAACAGCTCGTCTGAAAAACGACTGCGATTAAATTTCAGGTGTTCGAATTCCTGGGCATCCACAAGCCGACCCGCGCGATCGTGCTTGAACACAAGGTC
>CAXMTB010000069.1:13982-14887 GCA_964195835.1 uncultured Nitrospinaceae bacterium
CTGCGATTAAATTTCAGGTGTTCGAATTCCTGGGCATCCACAAGCCGACCCGCGCGATCGTGCTTGAACACAAGGTCGTACTTGGCCATAACCGCATCGCGGGTGGTATTCTTAGGGTAGGTAAAGTGATCTTTGATCACCTTGAACACCAAACCGTAGTCAGGCATGGTGAATACTTCCATGACCATGCCTCTTTCTCCATAGGCGAATTCGAACTTTTTGTTGGAATGGCTCAAATGATGCAGTAAATCGCAGTACAACTCAGACTTGCCGTGCTTGTTATAACCGATAGAAATATAGAGTTCGGCAATTCTCTTTCGAGGCATGATGCTCTTCAAGAAGCTCACCAGTTCATTCGGTCTTTCGACGTCGACATGGAAATAGGAACGCGTAAAACTAAACAAAACACTCACCTCATTCTCACTCAAGATCACAGCATCCACTACGATTCCTTTTGGAGTATTTAGCAACGCCAGCACCAGAGGGAACAAATCTGAACCATTGAAAATCCGACCGACCAGATAAGCGCCCTTTCCTCTATAGTGGACAAAGGTCAATATTTCCGCCCGATCGATGAGTGGGGAATACCCACTGCTTCGGAGATGGTCGTCAATTTTTTCTGACACCAATTCCGCGTCGCGCTGCATATTCTCGTATGCCGTTTGATGTTCGTAGTCGCCGAGGATAATTTCTATCAAGCTTTGGGTTGACAGGGTTCCGGCGTAGGTTCGATACGGGGGGGCAGGAATCCGGAGAAACTGGGTCCGAGTACAAGTATCGACAAATTCAATTTGTGGATCTACACCAACCGTGGCAAATATTCGCCGGGTAACTGAATTGAAAAAGGTTTCTGCCAGTTCCCAAATGTCTAATTTACTGCTCAAACCAGGGTAGGCGGTCTTGAT
>CAXMTB010000070.1:0-14745 GCA_964195835.1 uncultured Nitrospinaceae bacterium
AATGCAGCAGGTTATGAAGGTCAGATAAGTGGTGGATTTTCTCATTTGGTGTTTCTTTTGATTATCCACCCCGGAGGAATAGGCTTCGCATTCCACAGGGCAGGCAGACTCACATCGAAGAGCTCAAAGCAAATAATTCACCGCAGAGATCGCTGAGACCGCAGAGAAAAGATTAAAGTTAGAAGGAAATTAGCCACGGACCCACCCCAGTACGATAGTTCCTACCTACGGGGCAGGCACAGACGCACACGGACAGAAAATATAATTTAACTTATGGGCAATTTGCGTATGCGATATTCTGTTTCTTCTATAGATACAATCGCCTCCAATCCGCCGACGGAAAGACTTTCCGATGTCAAATTCCCTTTCTCAACGGCAATTCATTTTTCACCGCAGAGCTCGCTGAGATCGCAGAGGGTTTTTATTTTGTTTTTTTCTCTGCGGCCTCAGCGCTCCGCGGTAAATGCTTTACTTTGAGCTTTTTTCTTTGCCTCCAACCTCAAACCTAAAGCGAAGCGCTCCTCCAACCTAATGCCGCCGATCCGAAGGATTCCGGATTCCTGCGGAAAGGCGCTCAATCTTCTATGAATAACGAAGGAGAAAAGACGATGATCATCATGATCGACAACTACGATTCATTTACCTACAATCTGGTTCAATATTTAGGACAAATCGGCGCTTCGGTCAAGGTTGTGCGGAACGACGCCGCTTCCATATCGGATCTTATTTCATGGAAACCTTCGGGAATCGTCATATCACCCGGACCCGGCCGTCCGGAATCTGCTGGAATTTCCTTATCTGTGGTGGAACATTTTTCCGGTAAGATCCCCATCCTTGGCGTATGTCTGGGCCACCAGGCCATTGCCGCTGCGTTTGGTGGAAAAGTGGTTGCCGCAAAAAGTCTTATGCATGGGAAAACATCCATGATCAACGCTGACGGGAAAATGATCTATCAGGGAATTCATAAACCCTTTGAGGCAATGCGATATCATTCCTTGGCCGTTTCAAGGGAGCATCTTCCCGAATGTCTTGAAATAAGTTCTGAAGCGGACGACGGCGAAGTCATGGGTATCCGGCACAAAGAACATCATGGGACCGAAGGCATTCAATTTCATCCGGAATCTATTATGACTCGGATGGGGAAACGGCTTTTGAGGAATTTTTTAAATAACAGGTAATCGGAAATTAGGAAATAGAAAAGAGGAAAGAGGCAGGGCCTACGGCCGTTGGAGGTATGAGGATCGGGAACTTCGTTCCCTTAAGGTTGGAGAGGCATGGGCTTTTGCCTTTAGCCTAAAGCGAAGCGATCCTCCAACCTATTACCCTATGCTCTCTGCCCTATGCCAATTGACCATTCAACGATTTAACTATTTGACCAAAATTAGAGGAGAGGATTGACGATGTTTAAGGAAAATCTCAGCAAAATCGTTAAGAGAGAAGATCTGAATGAAGAACAAATGTCTCAAATGATCACCGAAATTTTTTCCGGAAATATTACCGATGCTCAAATTGGCGCTATGATGGCTGCTTTGGCAACAAAGGGAGAAACCTTTGAAGAACTTGCGGGTGCGGCTCGCGCCATGCGAAGGAAAGCCCTTCGCATCCAAACATCAACCGCAACCGTTGTCGACACCTGCGGTACCGGCGGTGACGGCGCTCATACGTTTAACATTTCTACGACGACGTCATTTGTCGTCGCAGCATGTGGTGTCACCGTTGCCAAGCATGGGAACCGTTCCGTATCGAGTCAGTGCGGCAGTGCAGATCTTCTTGAGGCGCTGGGGGTTAAACTCGACACGGCGCCGGAAATTGTGGAAGAAGCGGTTCAGGACATCGGTATCGGTTTTCTTTTTGCTCCTCTGTATCACGGCGCCATGCGATTTGCTGCAAAAGCGAGAAAAGAGGTGGGACTGCGCAGTATTTTTAACATGCTGGGTCCACTTACAAATCCTGCCGGAGCTAACTGCCAGCTTCTGGGGGTTTATGCACCCGAACTCACGGAGATGTTTGCCCATGCCCTTCAGTTGCTGGGCACAAAAAGAGCGTTTGTGGTTCATGGTCATGATGGACTCGATGAAATTTCTGTTTGTGCTCCCACCCGCGTTTCAGAACTCAAAGACGGTCTTATTCGAACGTATGATATATCTCCCGAACAGTTTTTTAGTGAACAGGCGGAACCGGCAGATCTTCTGGGCGGAAATCCCGAAGAAAACGCCCAAATTACCCGCAACATTCTAAATGGCGAAAAAGGGCCCAAACGAAATGTCGTACTCATTAACGCTGCTGCGGCACTGGTTGCCGCAGGACAGGCTGAAGATTTTAAGCAAGGAATTCGAATGGCTGAAACAGCTATTGATGACGGTGCTGCTGCCAAGAAGATGGAAGCGTTGATAAAATATAGTCAGGAAAACGGCTAATGGTAAAAGATATTTTAAGTAAAATTGTTGAAGATAAAAAACAGGAAATCGCCGTAGCGAAACAACATATTCCGGAATCTTTTTTTCGTGAAAAAGCGTTTGCTCCTCGAAAGAGACGTCCTTTTTTAAAAAAACTGGAGCAACCCGGGCCGTGTGGCATCAATATCATTGCTGAAATTAAACGGGCCTCCCCATCCAAGGGTGATATTCGTGCGAACCTGAACCCTGCGGTTTACGCAGGCGAATATGAGAAGGGAGGTGCTGCAGCACTCTCTGTGTTGACCGATAGGACTCACTTTAAAGGAGGTCCCGAAGACCTGAAAATCGCCCGTGAGGCCACGACAATTCCAGTTCTTCGGAAAGATTTTCTAATTTCCGCTTATCAGATTTTTGAGTCAGCAGTTATGGAAGCCGACGCCGTACTCCTGATCGTCCGTATTCTTGATCAACAGCAACTCAAGGATTATCTGAGTTTGTGCAACGAATTAAAGATGGATGCGCTGGTGGAGGTTCATTCAGAGGCGGATATCGAAAAGGCCGGGTTGGCAGGCGCCCGACTTATCGGAATCAACAACCGCAACCTGCAATCTTTTGAAACCGATATTAACATCGCGATTCGGATGAAATCACTGCTTAACAATGACCAGATAGCGATTGCGGCCAGTGGAATTCGAACGCGAAAAGACATCGAAAAAATTAGAGATTCGGAGATATGGAATTTCTTAATCGGTGAAAGTCTTGTACGAGCGGAACATCCAAGGGAATTCCTTGAATCCCTCCATGGTAAATAAATCACTTGCATCTCATCCATTCCGACGTTTATAATAATTCAAGTTTTGCACCTTATTTTTAAAAAAACATGGCGATGACGAAGCATAATTTTATACCTCATGTCAAAATTTGCGGTTTGACAAGCACAGAAGACGCCGTTAGATGTGTAGAACTTGGGGCAGATGCCATTGGATGTGTTTTTTACCCGAAAAGCCCAAGACATCTCACCCAAGACCGGGCCAGAGAGATCTGCTCGGCTGTTCGGAACAGAGTAAAAACTGTGGGGGTGTTCGTTGATGAAACTTTTTCAAGCATTATGCAACATGTTGAACGCTGTCATCTTACGACAGCTCAGTTGCACGGTCAAGAATCTCCTGAGTTGGTCCACCGTCTTCGAAAAGAAAGCCTTCATGTTATTAAAGCGTTATTTGTCGATGGCATTCCGACCATTAAAGATGCTTCAGAATATCCGGCGTCGGCGTTTCTTGTTGAATGCGGTCAAGGAAAACTTCCCGGCGGGAATGCGCTTGAGTGGAACTGGGAAATGGCCAAAAATCTGGGGAACGAATATCCTCTGATCCTGGCCGGTGGTCTTTCACCTGAAAATGTCGCCCAGGCAGTTCAGATGAGTGCTCCTCATGCAGTGGATGTCAGTTCCGGCGTGGAATCCAGCCCCGGCCATAAAGATTTTGACAAAGTAACTGCGTTCATGGAAGCTGTTTCAAATTGTGGCTCAAAGAAAAACCCGAAAATTATTTTTTAAATTCCATATCGACTTAAATCGGTCAGCAAGAGGTAAAACATGCGCAAAACAATAGAACTAAAAAGGGTAGTGGTTACCGGCCTTGGGATGGTCACTTCACTGGGACTGGATGTACAAAGCACATGGGAAGCCATGATTGCGGGCAAATCCGGTATAGATTATATTACACAGTGGGGAGATTTGGAAGACATTAAAGAAAAGTTTAGTTTGTCGGAAGATTTCCCTCTCATTGCCGGAGAAGTAAAACAGTTTGACATAAAAGAAATCGTTAAACAAAGAAAACAGGGATTTACAAAAGAAGATTTAAAACAGATTAAATACATGGATCCGTTTATTCAATATTCCTATGCCGCAACATTGGAAGCAATTGCCGATGCCAATGTGAATTTAGATGATGGAGAAATCGACCCTTATCGGGTCGGTGTTATCATCGGATCGGGTTTGGGAGGGCCCAAGACTTGGGAAAATGAATACCGTCGTTTCCTAAAGGGCAAAAAAGTATCACCGTTTCTTATTCCACGTTTGATACCCAACCTGGCCGCAGGCAATGTCAGTATTTCCTTTAAGGCCAGAGGTGCCAATGCCTGCCTTGCAACGGCATGTGCTTCCGGAGCTCACGCAATCGGTGAGGCTTTCCAGAGAATTCAACTGGGAAAGGAAGACGCAATTGCCTGTGGTGGAACAGAAGCTGCGATCACGCCGTTAACCGTCGCCGGTTTTCATGCACTTAAAGCCCTGTCGTCGTCATATCAAACGCCCCAATCCGCTTCTCGTCCGTTTGATATCAATCGGAATGGATTTATCATGGCGGATGGATCGGGCATCCTGATTTTAGAAGATCTGGATCATGCCAAGGCAAGAGGGGCCAAAATATATGCTGAACTCATCGGCTTTGCCATGACCGGGGATGCCAGTCATATTACCAATCCTGACATGGATGGTGCCATTCGATGCATTAAACTGGCATTGGAAGATGCACAAATTAAGCCGGAAGACGTTGATTTGATTAATCCCCATGCCACCTCAACCCCAAAAGGTGACATCAATGAAGCCACCGCCTTAAAAGAAGTATTTGGAGTTGGAAAAGAAAGACCGTTTATTACAGCCAACAAATCTCAACTCGGACATTCGCTGGGCGCCATTGGCGGAATCGAAGCTATTTCCAGCATATTATCGATATGTAATAATAAAATACCGCCGATTTTGAACCTTGAACAGGTTGATCAGGAATGTGAGGGCTTGAACTATGTCATGGGCCAGACAAAAACGGTTGATGTCAATATTGTGCTTTCGAATTCATTCGGTTTTGGGGGAACCAATGCAACGTTGATTTTTCGAAAATACACATAGTGCCTGAAGGAAAACTGCCTTTTCCGCCAATATCGGCCTCAGACAATTTTTTTTATGTAAAATCAACAGCCTGCGATTGGCTTATCTCAGGCTGTTGATAAATTCACCCACAGCACCAACACCTGCTGTATCCACCAGACGAATGGTTTCCGAACCGATGACGGCAATGTCGGCTTTTCCTTTTAAAAAATCAACATCCCCCCTTTCCTTTACACCAAAACCGAGTGCCAGAGGAAGATCGGTGGCCCTTCGACATCGCAAAAGATATTCCTTCAGTTGTTTGGAAAAGTCCGTCGCCACACCGGTAACCCCTTTTCTGGCCACGCAGTAGATAAACCCTTTTCCAAAGGAGTTCAGGTATACCATCCGTTCTTCCGGTGTTGTGGGAGAAAATATGAAGATTGGTGAGAGATGATATTTCTCCATGGCATCGAGGTAATCCCCCCCTTCTTCAGGTGGGAGATCCGGAACAATAGCCCCCACAATTCCGCTGTTGTGCATCGCACCGGCAAACCGATCAACCCCGTACTTAAAAAGAATATTGTAATAACTCATAAATAGAAACGGAATATCAAAGGATTTGACAGCTTTTCGGGCAAAGTCCATACACTTTTGTACGGTCGATCCCCCTGCAAGCGCCTTTTGATTGGCGTGTAAAATGATAGCCCCGTCAGCAATCGGTTCTGAAAAAGGGATCTGCAGTTCCATCAGGTCAACACCGGCGTTTACCATTGCCTCAATGATTCTGAAAGCATCTTCGAATGTGGGGTATCCAAGAACGATATGGGTCATTAACAGGATCTCTTTTTCTTTGAGCCTTTGCTTCAGATATGATTCAAGCATTATATTCCTCCGCTTTTTTCTTTATAAATTCCTGCCACTTGGGATCTGCAAAGGCATCGGCGACGGTAAATATATCCTTGTCTCCTCTGCCGGACTGGTTGATCAAAATAATATCTTCTTTTGACATTGCAGAGGCTTCTTTAAATGCCTGTGCAAAGGCATGGGCTGACTCAAGTGCGGGAATCAAACCCTCTTTTTGAATGGTAAGTGAGAGGGCATCAACGACGTCTTTGTCTGTCGCTGCTTCGAATCGAATCCGACCTTTTTCTAAAAAGTTCGCCAGAATCGGTGAAACACCGACATAATCCAGACCGGCTGCAACACTGTGAGTCTCTTTCATCTGGCCGTCACTATCCTGAAGAAAGTATGTTTTATATCCCTGGGCAACACCGACGCTGGCATCTTTGGAAGAAAGGCGGGACGCGTGTTGTCCGGTTTCCAATCCTTTTCCTGCAGCCTCGACGCCCACAAGTTCAACCGGATCATCAAGAAAAGATTGAAAAATCCCCAATGCATTGGACCCGCCGCCGACACAGGCATAAATGCGCGAAGGAAGCCGGCCTTCTATTTCAAGGATCTGCTCTCTGGCTTCTTTTCCGATAATCGATTGAAAAAAAGAAACCATTTCCGGAAAAGGATGAGGCCCACATGCCGTGCCCAGCACATAATGGGTGGTATCCATATTTGTCACCCAGTCCCGGAAAGATTCATTAATGGCATCCTTTAAAATCCGGGTCCCCTCCCGTACCGTAACAACTTCGGCACCCAATCGCTCCATCCAGAATACATTTGGACGCTGTCGTTGGACATCGACCTCTCCCATATAGATGGTGCATTTGAATCCAAATTTCGCAGCCATGGTGGCTGTGGCCACCCCGTGCTGGCCTGCACCGGTCTCTGCAATGACCCGCGTTTTTCCCATTCGTTTTACCAAAAGCCCCTGCCCCATAACGTTATTGGCCTTGTGCGCACCGGTATGGTTGAGGTCCTCTCGCTTGATATAAATGCGGGCTCCGCCAAAAATTCGCGTAAGGTTTTCTGCAAACGTCAGCGGCGTGGGGCGACAAGAATATGTGGACATGATATCGACATATTCTCGCCAGAAACCGGGATCGTTTTTTGCTGCTTGAAATGTTTCAACCAGTTCATCAAAGGTGGCAATAAGAATTTCAGGGAGATAAGCTCCCCCGAAACCTTCATAATATCCTCTGTCTTTCATCGCAATATCTCCGTATTCATTAAAGATTCGTTAGTTCATATCATCGCTCAATTTAGATTACGAATAAGCTCCCAAAGTCTGTGAAAAAACAAACTGATCTGTTCGACAATAAAGTTCTGAATAAATGGCGTTTTTTATTTGATCAAAGTTCAAAAATCGTTTTACCATAAGGATTGGGGTGTCTGGTGTAACCTCTAAAGTATTCGCTTTTTCGCCGGTTAAATAGCCAATTCTAAAATTCTGCCTGCCGCTGCCGGGTTTCATGTAATAGTGTTCATCGACAACTTGGGAAAGAGACCGGCAAGACAGGTCAATCTTATCTATCTCCTTAAACAACCTATCATGGAGATACATATCTTCGATAAGAACCGGCACCTTTTCAACCCGACTGAGCCGGGAATAAAAATAAGCCTTCTTGTTAGAGAAAGGATTTTCCGGATCATATCTGATTTGCTCCAGCCGAATATTTTGAAGGATATGTGTCGCAACCTCTATCCCTTTTTTATTGAAAGCCGATGTTGTGCCAGCCAATGAAAAAAGATCAACCTCTTTCTGCAGCTCACATACAAAGGTTCCTGAACCCCTCTTGCGCATCAGGATGCGTTTTCTAACCAGAAGATCCGTCGCCTGTCTGGCCGTGGGTCTTCCTATGTCGTAAAGGGCAGCAAGCTCGTTCTCGGATAAAATCTTTGAGCCTGGCGGATATTCTCCTGACCGTATTTTATCCAGGATAATGTTTGCTAACTGATGATATAATGGAATTGGAGAGAGTGAATTGAGCATCGACGAATCTTGGCACTAATTGGTTAAGTTGTCAAGACATATTTTGTTGTGGTTTTTGATATCTCAATAGCATGTATTTTCAAAATACGTTATATTTTTAAGAAAGTGTCAGAAATCTAACACTCTCTCAAATTCTGTTTCATACTTTAAGAATATTTCATTCCTATTTTTATAGGTTTTTCTCAATGGGCAGGTGTTTTTACTATGGAAGGGATGAATTATTGGATAAAAAAACGCCTTAAGACCTTAATCGATTAAATAATATGTATAATCACGCCCTTGGCATAATTTGTGCTAAGAAAGTTAAAAGGAGTTTCAACACTACTATACTGCAATGTAACGAACTTAGGGGCTTCGCCCCAATTGGAATAAAGGGGTAATGGAATGATGGGTTTGAAGGATTTATTTTACAATTTAAACAGGTTATTTTCGCTCTTATTCCCAATATACCAACATTCCATTCTTCCATGCCGTTGGTATGAACAAATTGTCATTAAAAGAACATCAATTTCGATGCATTATAGATTTTCTGAGACGGTTAATTATCAGCGAGGAGACCAATAAATGCCAACTGCAAAGGAATTGCTTAACAAATTTAGCACAGCCAAAACCCTGCCTCATATTGCCATTAAGCTTACCAAACTGATTTCTGATGAAAACAGCACGATGCAGGATTTTGAAAAAATGATCAAAATGGACCCAACCCTTGTTTTGAGATTACTGCGCGGCGCCAACAGTCCCTATTATGGCCTGAGGCAGAAAGTCAATAGTATCTCCAGAGCGGTTGTCGTCATCGGTATCAATAACCTGCGTAACATGATCGTTACTGAAGGCTTGAAGGAGATATTCAAGGACAAAAAAAGTGAGAACGTTTTTTCCAGAAACCGTTTATGGCTTCATTGTTCTGCCGTCAGTATTTGCAGTCAAATGATTATGGAGCGAATTTTTGGTTTAAATGGAGAAGATGCGTTCTTGTGCGGTATCCTTCATGACATTGGTATGATTGTCGAAGATCAGACGGCACCCGATTTATTTTATAGGGTATGCAACACCTATGATGAAAATTCTAAGCCGATCACCGATTACGAAAAAGAAATTGTCGGTACGGATCATTGCGCGATCGGATATCTGTTGGCCAAAGACTGGCAACTTCCCATTGAAATTCAGGAAGGCATTCAACGCCATCATAAAATGCTGGATCATGTCTCCCCTTCAAGCCTTACAGGAGTCATTCAACTGGCAGAATTTATTGTATCCCAGTTGGATTATACCGCTATTTCTGGAATGAAGGCGAAACTTTCGCCTCCACTGGCCAACCACATTCGCGATAATGTGAAAGAGTATAAAGCGCTTGTCAGGGAACTGCCGAATGAGATGTCGAAAGCCAAAGATCTTTATGCACACCACGAGGAGTAAAATAGATGTATATCCCAGGAGATATTTTCAGTGAATTTACAGATCATGAAACAGAGCTCGAACAATTTCTTTTGTTTTTGAGAAAAAGAATGCCCCAAGGCAAGTTTCAGCTTGTTTTAAATCATGATAGTGAATGTTCGTATGGAGACAGCCTCGTTCTATCATCCACAGTTAGCAACACAATCGTTCATCGTGCCCAACAGGAAAAAGGTATGTTTTTGTTCGAATTGAATGAAAATGATTTTGTACACGCAATCTTTATTCAAGAATTAGATGCTGTATTAATAGTATGTTTATCAAAGTATGGTTCCGATTCATTCATCGAACCATATGAAGCTACCGCCATTCAATTGTGTATCGAACTGTTTCTGTCCCAGATTACCCTCCATAATGAACAGGAATTTTTAATCACTCTAAGAGAGCAATATGATCGAAAAATCAGTGTCCTTGAAATGAAATATCAGGAAATTTTAGAGGACAATCATCGCGGGTACCAGGCCATTCAACAGCAACAAAAAGAGTATTCACAAACCCTTAAATCTGAAATTGCGCGGCAAACAGCACAGTTACGACAGACCAACGCAAGCCTTAAGAAAGCGAGTGAAGCCGCGGAAAATGCCAATGAAGCCAAAAGTCACTTCCTCGCCAACATGAGTCACGAAATCCGCACACCAATGAACGGAATTATCGGTTTTACACAAATGCTTTTTGATACCAATCTAAGTCCAATTCAGCTGGATTACGTGGAAACGATACGAAGAAGTGGTGATGGTCTTTTATCCTTAATCAGCGACATCCTCGATTTTTCTAAAATAGAATCAGGACAGCTCGATTTTGAGGATACCGAGTTTGATCCCGAACGTATTGCATACGATATTTGTGAACTCACCCTTCCAAAGGTTCAATCAAAACCTGTCGAAATTCTTTGCCACATCGGAGATCATCTTCCTTCACTTGTCAAAGGAGACCCGTTTCGATTCCAGCAAGTACTGACCAATCTTATAGGGAATTCAATTAAGTTTACCGAATCCGGTGAAATCGAGGTCTTTATAGATGCTGAAGATGAAAATGATACCCAAGTAAAGATTCATGCAAAAGTGATCGATACCGGTATCGGTATTCCAAAAGACAAATTGTCCACTATCTTTGCACCTTTTAAACAGGCTGATGGCTCGACCACCAGAAAATATGGTGGTACAGGCTTGGGGCTTTCGATATGCAAGCAAATCTCAAACAGGATGAGGGGTGATGTCTGGGCGGAAAGCCCTGTCATTCCACAATTGAATATTGAAAATTGTCGATTGCAAGATCGTTCCAAGTCTCCAAATAATTATCAACCGTCAACCTTTAATCGTCCATGCAACGGGAAACCCGGAACCATCTTTCACTTTACTGCATGGCTGGAGAAAACGGACCGTAATATAGACCCAATAGTTTCTACTTCGACACTCTCCGACAAACGGATACTTGTTGTCGATGACAATCTCAACAGTTTAAATATATTAACCAAAATGTTGATCTCAGAAGGAATGGATGTTACCGCACTTAATAAGGGGGAAGATGTCTTACCCACATTGCAAAAGGCTCTGGATGCTAGTAATCCAATCGATCTTTGTATGCTTGATATCAAAATGCCGGTTATGAATGGGTACGAAATCGCAAAGCAAATACGTAATGTTAAATCTTCGATCCGCGATCTTCCTCTAATTGCATTATCTCCCCTTTTGGAGGGCGAAAAACCAAAAGACAATGAAACAGGCTTTGACGAATCTTTAAGCAAACCGGTTCGAAGGAAAAAACTTTACCAGGTATTGGAGAATGTCTTATACAGACGAGATAAAAAAAGTGGGCTTCGGGATGCAGGAGATCCCAGTACTCAGAAACACGTTAAAACCCCATCTTCGGTTCTGATCGAGGAAAAGAATTCTTCACACATCCTTTTGGCGGAAGATAATCCCATCAATCAGAAGCTGGCAAAGATGATGCTGACGAAGGCCGGTTATCAGGTAGAAACAGCCGACACAGGAAAAACGGCGGTTGACAAGTTCATTACTTCATCCGGAAAATTTGATCTGATTTTTATGGATATGCAAATGCCTGAAATGGACGGAATAGAAGCCACCCATCGCATACGTGAATGGGAAGAAAAGGTTATAGCTAAAGGCCAAAGCCCTAACGCCGAATCCTCCGACCAGAATCCGGCTCTCTTTCAGGAAGATTTTTCAATCGTCAATCGTCAATCATCAATCAAAAGGGTTCCTATCGTTGCATTGACAGCCAGTGCCATAAAAGGGGACATGGAAAAGTGCCTTGAAAGCGGTATGGATGACTATATTACAAAACCGATTAATAAAAAGATCTTTTTTGAGGTCATCGAAAAATGGATTTCCAGAAACAAATCGAGTCAAAACTCTATTCAGCCGAATTAACTTACGAGGCTGAAGCTTCGGGAATAAACGCTTGGCCGAAAAACCCGTTTTCCATTAAAATCGTTTAAAACCTGTTCTAATCATTTAAAAAGGAGTTGTTTTGAATTCCAAAAAAATGTCAGAAAAACTGGGGTTGGAAGAAGATGAATATTTAGAACTGGTTGAACTTTTTATTGAGACCAGCAAATCCGATCTTAAAAATCTTCAGTCCGCCATAAACAATAAAAATATTGAAATGATTGCCGGAATCGCCCATTCTTTAAAAGGTGCTGCAATGAATCTTGGATTGGATGACTTTCTTGAACTTGCAAAATCAATTGAAAAATCATCACGTGATAGAGAACTGGAAGAAACGGCTAAAACTGCTGAGATATTTCAGGAAAAGCTGGATAATTCCGGTGACTTTTGAGGGTGTTTAACTTTAAGAATCTTGTCCCAAAATATCAGATTTACAATTTAAGCATAAAAGGGAAATGATGGCATGAAGAAAATACTGGTTGTGGATAACCATCCAGTAATGCTCAAATTTATGAGCAATCTGCTTGAAAAAAAGGGTCATCAGGTATTAACGGCTCCTGACGGTCTTTCAGCACTTGATATATTAAAAACCAATATTCCTGATGTAATCTTTGCCGACCTTGTCATGCCGAATATCAGTGGAGAAAAGCTCTGCCGTATCGTTCGGAGCAAGCCTGAGCTCAAAGAAGTTTTTCTCGTCATTCTCTCTGCCCTTGCCGTTGAAGATGAGGCAAACCTTTTGGATTACGGTGCCGATGCCTGTATTGCTAAAGGGCCTTTTGACAAAATGGGCGATCACATTTTCACAATATTGGAGCATTTAGATACGGTTCGAGTCCACGAAATGCCAAAGGAAATACTTGGACGAGAAAGTTTATATGGGCGACAAATTACAAAAGAGTTGCTGGCTTCAAAAAACCATATTGAAGCTACGCTAAACAATATTTCCGAAGGAATTCTGGAACTCACCGAAGAATTAAAAATTATTTATGCAAACCCTGCAGCCGTCTCAATCATCGGTATTCCAGAAGAAACGCTGTTGTCTAAAGACTTTACGAAACTTTTCCTTAAAAAATATCAAAAAAAGATTAAAGATCTTTTAAATATTCAAAAAGAAACTCAACGAATGGTCACCCATGATGCGCCCTTTGAAATGAACAACAATCAGGTTATGTTGAACATCATACCCATCAAAAACGATGAACACAAACCCATTCTTATTATTTTAAAAGACATCACATCACAAAAACAAATAGAAGCGCAGCTCCAGCATGCCCAAAGAATAGAGGCAATCGGCACCCTGGCCGCCGGAGTTGCTCATGAGATAAACAATCCAATAAGCGGGATCATCGGTTATGCCGAAATACTCATAGACTCGAACCAAAAGCAATCCCAGGAAAACGACATTCTGAACAGAATTATTAAAGAGGCGGATCGCATTGCAAAAATCGTAAAAAATTTGCTTTCTTTTGCCCGAGATCGCCATGAAGAAAAAAGCCCTGCCAATATTAAAGACATCCTCTCAAGCACCCTTGGACTCATAGAGAAACGATTAATAAAAGATGGGATACAATTATCGATAGATGTCCCAGATGCCCTTCCCGATATCCAAGCAAGCAGTCATGAGATTCAACAGGTTTTTTTAAACATTCTCAACAATGCGCATTATGGTTTGAACCAGAGACCTCTGGAATGGCGTGGAGAAAGATTTCTTAATATCAAATGCGAAATTAACGAAGTTGAAGGTCGAAATTTTATTCGAACAACCTTTTATGACAGTGGTGCAGGAATCCCTAAAAACATCTTGAATAAAATCTGTGATCCATTCTTTTCAACCAAACCACCAGGGAAAGGTACCGGGTTGGGACTATCCATCAGTCATGGTATCGTTAATAATCATAAAGGAAAGCTTTTATTTGAGACTGTAGAAGGAAAATATACAAAAGTTATGGTTGATCTGCCAATATATGCTGTTCAATCCTGACACATTAAGACCTTGCGCTTTCGTTTCTGCCCAATTTCTGTGTCAGATGGCACATACCCCGCTTCTTCGAAACTCATATTTTAACCCGCCGGGGGATTAATCTTCTAAATACTCAAGTTTCACACCAGAATTCTTATGGAGCTGCGGCGCTGTCTAAATCGATAATTTTGCTATTTATATAATCCTTGGTTTTATATCTTGTAACCCGTTTTAATTTCCGGGTGATATCTCCCATTCGATCAACCTGATTTTTAATCGTCTCAACATGTTTGTACAAGGGATTGTCTTTTTGAATACTCATCAGCATAAGCTCTGAATTTCCGGAAATAGCCTGCATTGGCTGAGTCAACTCGTGGCATATGGCACCGGTCATTTCAAAAATCACTTGAAGTTTTTCTTTTTCCAACAAAGCTGTCTGTAATTGGACAACACGGCGGCCAACATCGATTCGCGCACGAAGCTCATCTTTATCAAACGGTTTAGCGATATAGTCGTCTGCACCGGCCTTAAGACCCTCGACGATATCATTTTTTTCATCACGTGCAGTCAAAAGAATAATATACATCGCCTCGACAGGATCTGCCTGACGAAGTCTGCGGCATATTTCAACGCCACTTATCCCAGGCATCATCCAGTCCAGGATGATAAGCTTAGGAGGATCTTCCTCCTTAAGCTTTTCCCATGCTTCGTTTCCGTCACATGCAGAAATCACATCATAATTCCACTTAACGAGAATAGTTTCTAAAATACGC
>CAXMTB010000071.1:0-14337 GCA_964195835.1 uncultured Nitrospinaceae bacterium
ATCCGCTGTTCCCGGTTCAGCCCGAGAGGTTCATCTGGTGGGTCAGTCTGAAGATCCTGAAAATTTCCTCCTCATGCATGCCATGGCCTGCAACTCTTCCGGTGTTATCGGATCTGCAATCTGTGCGGGTATCTTGTGGAGTTTTATGATTGGTCTTTGACGGTAACGCCATTTTGGGCAAAACGCAATAAAAAAGCCTGCTTAAAACGTCAGGGATAATGATCACTCATGCCCCTCCCGCTTCAACAATTCATGGTACCAGACGGAAAAATCGAACATCCCCTTGCATCTGTCATCATCATTGATAATTCCAAGACAAATTTCAAACACCCCGCCGCCGTATGCATTACTGTAATCCTCAAAACTGCTCGTTTGTAAAAATTCCCGGACCAGCATTTGCGTCGTTCGCCTGGTTTTATCTTTTCTGATATCTATGGGATCTTTGGGTTCCTGGAAGGGCGCCCACTTTTCATATCCTTTTTTTAAAATGTGTTTCTGGCGCCTGGGGGACATACTATCGAAAATGGCCCTTTTTCGTTTTTCCTCTTCTTCCGGGGATATCGTTGTCATTTTCTTTTCCTTGCTTATTTAGAGTTTCATTTTCGTCCACCATCCCAAGATAGTTTTCGTCATAAACGGTGAGAATCGCCATGGATAACGGAACAAGCAAATCTCCCATCTTAACATACCGGGTTCTGATTTGGCCGACAAATTCAGCAGAAATTTCGTAAAGCTTTTTGTGAATAACACCCAGGTTGGCCGTAGGATACGGTTGGCCTTCAACAAAATCCGACTTCCCGCAGGTATGCCCGATCCCGCCTGTAGATGTCGGCATACCATAAAGTCGGCAGGTAATGGGTCGGTATTCATAGAGCGCGCACATATCATCTTCGTTAAGAAGTGGACATCTGACGCGCTCAGCGGCAATTTCCATAAGTATTTCAACCTCGTTCTTTCCAGCTTCTTTGTCCTGATATGCTTTTCTTTTGACCATGTAAGTTTTTCGATCCGCACGGTTCGACTTTTCAACAATTGCCTCTTTTTCTTTGCCTTCAAACATTTCATTAAACCGATGATTAATATAAATCGCTTCGATCAATGTTAGGTCGAATAATGCATGACAACAGTCTGCGCATTTAATTTCACATGTTACGCATTCTGGAAGCTCATTTTGTACTTTTTTAAACATTTCATCGGCTTTCGCTGAAAGCGCCTTATATTTTTCAAAATATGGTGTAAAATCTATTTTCATTATTTAACTCCTAAAATCTTAAACATTTATTTTAAAAAGCAACAATCACTACAACCAAAGGGAAACAATGTTTCACGTGAAACATTATTTCCCGATACAAAATCGGTTAAATATCTGATCGATGATATCCTCTTTGGCAACGGCGCCGATAATTTCTCCCAGGCTGTCTAATGTTTCCTTAATATCGATGGCAATCAACTCGAAAGAAGTCCCTTTTCGTATTTCTTCACCGGCGGAAACTGCAAACTTCAAACTCTTCTCAAGGGCTATTTTATGCCTTAAATTGGGAATGATTCTATTTTGAACGTCAATGTGGTGGTCTCCAATTGCAAGTTTTACGATTAAATCCTTGAGCGAGCTCAATCCATTTCCATACAAAGCGGAAATCTTGATGCTCGGTATTGTTTTCCATGCATCGGGAATTTCAGGTTTAAAGTCATCTTCCACCAAATCGATTTTATTTATCACCAATATCAGCCGTTTGTCATCGATTGTCTGATATATTTGTTGATCCTCCATAGTGAACGGATCACTTGCATCGATCATGAAAAGTATCAAATCCGAAGCGTGAATATATTCTTTGGTCTTTTCAATACCGATAACTTCAACCGGATCTTTTGTCTCGTGAAGGCCGGCGCTATCTGCAATAATAACCGGTATGCCACGAATATTCAATGTTTCTTCAATTAAATCTCTCGTCGTTCCGGGAATGGGTGTAACAATTACGCGATCATCTTGTATCATCCGGTTCATAAGGCTCGATTTGCCCACATTGGGTCTACCGACCACGATCATTTTAAGGCCGTCTCTTAAAAAATGCGCATTTTCATAGTGCGCGACCAGGTCTGATAACTCATCGATAACCGCCTTGTCCAAAATTTGATTAACGGATTTTACATCGATAACGTCCCCAACCTCTTCCGGAAAATCTATAGCAGCCTCCACTTGTGTTAAAATGTTAATCAGTGAATGTCGCATGGACTCAATTCGGTTTTTCAAATCCCCTTTTATCTGTGAAGTTGCAATTTCGAGCGATTTTTCGGTTCTGGAATTGATAATGTCAATAACCGCCTCAGCCTGGGTGAGATCAATACGGCCGCTAAGATATGCTCTTTTTGTGAATTCACCGGGATCGGCTAGCCTGGTACCTTTTTGTAATACCAAATCTAAAATCGAAGCCATTACAATATAGCCTGAATGGGTGTTTATTTCGATAACATCTTCTCTGGTGTATGTCCGAGGGGCTTTCATTGCCGACAGAAGAACTTCATCCAGCACCTTTCCTGTTTCAGGATTCACAATATGCCCGTGATAAAGGCGGTGGGATTTTAAGGGGAAAGAGAGGGCGTCACCCTCCGGACGGCCTTCACCCCAAGACGCGTGAGATCTTTGAAAAATTGCTTCAGCTATAGAAAAGGCGTCTTTACCGGAGATTTTAATAATCCCGATACCGCCGCTACCGATGGGTGTTGCAATGGCAGCTATAGTATCATCTTCCATTTTTTATAACATGTATAGCTGGTTTCAACACCTTCAAACAAATAGGAGTTTTTGAAATACCAAGTTCATACGGTGAATAGTATTGAAGGCTTAAGTTAATGGTTTTTCTTTCGGGATGACTTTTTCTTTGGAAATATGACAAGTTTCCTTAAAATTCCTTCCCCCATACTCTGGGTTCTCACCATGTCGTCATCTTTTAAGGCAATATGTACGACCCGTCGATCGTGAGAATTCATTTGGCCGATTGTCGCTGGTTTTTCAGTCCGCTTAACCTTCTCAGCTAGCCTAAGCGCCGTTTTTTCCAAGCTAATGCGTCGTTTTTCCAGATACCCCTCAACATCTACCTGAATTCCAGCACGTTCTTTTCTTTTCTTATTAACAATTTTTTCAACGATATATTGCATTGCTTCAAGGGTTTGCCCGCGTTTGCCGATAAGAACGGCAGAGTTTCCACCCTTGACATTGAAAAAAAATCGATTTGATTTCTCTTCAATCGAGATTGTCGCATCTGTGGTAATTAAATCAATAATGCGTTGCAGGGCTTCCCTGCCAATTTCTTTTGGATCATCCTCTGAAGGGGCAAGTTCTATATCATCAATTGGGACATCCATTTGAAAGTCTGTATTCTTTACGGTTTGATCCAAAGAAGCGGTCTTTTGTTTTTTTGTATTCGTATCCTCAATTTTTAAGTCCTGAGATGTTTTCGGCAGGGTTACACGAATACGCGCTTTTTTGGTGCCCACCAACCCAAAAATTCCGGTTGACCCATAGGAAATAACATCATGTTTGAGTTTTTCCTTGGGTATATTTAATTCTTCACAGGCTTTTTTTACTGCCATTTCAACATTTTTGTCCTCAAACTCCAAGCTGGGTGACATTATTAAACCTCCGTTATTAAGCGTTTTTCTTCGTGACATAATACTGTTGAGCCACGGAAATGACATTGTTTACAAGCCAGTATAGAACAAGCCCCGAAGAAAAATTGATAAAAATTACCGTAAAAACAATCGGCATCATCATCATCATTTTGGCCTGGGTCGGATCCCCTGCTGGCGGCGACATTTTTTGCTGAAGAAACATGGTCGCTCCCATAACTATGGTTAAAACAGGTATGCCGTATGGCGCCTCCATGAATGGGATGGAAAAATCGAATCGAAAAAGGCGATCCGGTGCTGCCAGATCAGTGATCCACCAGAAAAACGGCGCGTGTCTTAATTCTATGGCTTCATATAACATTCTATAAAGCGCAAAAAAAACGGGAATCTGCACCACCATTGGAAGACATCCGCCCAAGGGATTGACCTTATAGGTTTTATACAATCCCATCATCTCTTCATTCGTTTTTTTCTTATCGCCTTTATGTTTCTCTTTAATTTCCGCCATCAACGGTTGAATTTTTTTCATTGCAGCCATTGATTTATAGCTTTTATTTCCCAGCGGCCACAGAAGGATTTTGCTAAGTATCGTCAAAATGATAATGGCAACACCATAGTTGGGAATATAATTATATATAAAGTTCATTATCCAGACACATGGTTTGGCAAGTACGTCAAAGAAACCGAAATGGACGGCTTTTACCAGGTCATAATTCACGGTTTTTAAAACTGTCATGCTTTTCGGCCCGAAAAACAATTTGTACTTAAAAACATGCTGATCATCAGGATGAATCACCTGCTCCGGCTCAACATATGTATTCTTTAGGATCTTATCGTCATTAAGGCCAAGGTGCATACTGGCATCCGCAGCTTTATCGGGCATAATCGAAGACATGAAATAACGATCCTGAACCGCTATCCATGTTAATTTCCCAGGATATACGTCTTTCTTTTTTATTTTCTTAATCTTAACTTGCTCGAGTTTATTGTTGATCAGTGCGCTCGGCCCTTCAAAGCCATACCTGCTCACGCTGTCCGCTGTCTTTTTCAATAGAGATAGTGTGAGATTGTCTTTAATGATCTGATCGGAACCGTTTTTAATGGTAACGTCAAGGGAAATCAGATAGGTTTCAGGTGAAAATAAATATGTTTTTTCAACGACAACCCCTTTGGGGGATGTCCATGAAAAAGAGATCTCTTTGGCTTTATTCTTGATATCTACAGAATCCTTCTCAAGGTTAACTGAAAAAATCGCATCATTGATTCCCTGAAGGCTATTACCGGCAAATCCAATCTGTACTGTTCCTTGGGACAAATCAGGATTTATCATGTCAAGTAATGGGGAATCGGGATCAATGGTTTTTCGGTATTTGTTGAGGACAAAACTTTTAAATACAGCTCCTTTTTCTGAAATCTTTACTGTGTAAAAGGGTAAATTAACGGTTATCGTTCGTGAAGGTTTAATCGACTCTGAAGCAATTTCTTTTAAAGGCGGTGTTGTTTTTAAGGGGGTTGTTTCTTTTAGTGTCTTTTGTTTTTCTGTTATCCCTGATGTTTTATTTGACTGTTGTTCCGCTTGAATGGCTTCTTGGGAAAGTTTTTCCTTTTGTTTATCAACAAATAAAAAATTCCAGCCGATAAAGACAAGCAAAGACAGCCCTATTGCAATAAATAATCGCGCGTGTTCCATTATCCTCTATCCTCTCCAAAGTTCAATGCAATACATAAAAAATTTTGTTCAGATTAATTGAATCATCGGTATTTTCGGGTTCAGAGAAGCAAAATCTATGTAGGATTGTGCAAAGGCGGGCAAATATATTTCCCTCCTGAATCGGCATCCTTTATTTCGAACCTGTCCCTTAGTGGTATCATTTACACTGCTTTATGGGACAGGATCGATTCCTCCCGGATGAAAGGGATGACACCTAAAAATTCTTTTCAAAGCAAGGAAAAATCCCTTAAGAAGTCCATAACGCAAAATAGACTGATAGGCATACTCAGAACAGGTTGGATAAAAACGGCATGCAGGAGCCAGTATTGGAGACAATATGAATTGATATGCTCTTATGAAAATCAGAGCCGGTATCATAAATGTTCTATTAATGCTCTAAGCTCCTGGAAATATTTTTAAAAACGTCTTTCAGGGATAGAAAGGCCTGCTCCGATGATAGCTCAGCGGCCCTCTTTTTAGCGATAATATTGATATCCCAATGACCTGTAATAACGTGCCTGTTTAGCCGAAAATATTCGCGAGAAAATCTTTTAATCCTGTTTCTTGTAGGGGCATTTCCTACTTTTCTCGCTACAGTGAGACCAAGGCGGGTTCTTTGAAATCGACCTGGAGAGAATATTGCAATAAAATGCCTGTTCTGTGTTTTCTTCCCCAAAATAGACAATTTAAGAAATTCGGAGCGTTTTAATATTCTGTCCGCCTTGGTAAAACAAAAGCGCAAAAGAGACTCCTCTGTTTAACCCTTTATTATTTATTAATTTATTTTATTGAGCAACACTTTTCATACCGTCAAACGGGCTCTGCCTTTTGCTCTGCGCCTGTTGATAATCCTTCTGCCTTGCTTTGTCGACATTCTTTTCAGAAACCCGTGTGTTCTTGCCCGCTTAATTCTGCTTGGTTGATATGTTCGTTTCATAACCTAAAATCCTTATTCAGACACCAAAGTGTTTTTTCCACGCCTTGAAAAAAAGTGTTATTTATGAATTAAACCAAGATTGTAAATCACAAGATAACCAAGTTGTCAAGCTTCAAACTTAACCAAAAATTCAAAATAATATATTATACTTTTTTAAAACGTCAAATAGAATACTCAACCCCCTTTTATTCCTTGATAATTTCAAAAATATTAAACTCTTCCATATGAAGCTTGGCGTCCGGGTATATGACAATTTGCCTCCCGATAACTCGCTCAACAGCAACGATAATATGGCTTTCCTCACCATAAAGAAGTTCGGCAATTTCAGGGTTTACTCTCAAGCTGACCTTGACCCCTATCATGTCTCGTGATTCACGAAGAATTTCCCTATAGATATTGTAACATATTGTCTGTTTGGAGATAAGATATCCTTCTCCGTCACAATAAAAGCAGGGCTCGCACAGTATCCTTGTCAACGGTTTTCGAATCCGCTTTCGGGTCATTTGTATCAACCCCAACTCTGATATGGGCAGTACGTGGGTTTTACTTCTATCTTTTTTAAGTGCCTCCCTTAGAACATTAAAGACTTTTTCCTGATTCGACTTTTTTTCCATATCGATAAAATCAATAATAATGATTCCCCCGATATCCCGAAGACGGACTTGATAGGCGATTTCTTTAACAGCTTCAAGGTTGGTTTTTAGAATCGTTTCCTCCAGATTATATTTACCGACATATCGTCCTGTGTTTACATCGATGGCCACCAGTGCCTCTGTAAGTTCAATCACGATATATCCGCCGGACTTCAACCACACCTTCTTTTTTAATGCGCGTGAAATATCCGCTTCTAAATTAAAGGAATCAAAAATCGGCTCCAGGCCTTCATAAAACTCCACGGAATCTTTAAGGCTCGGCATGAATTCATCAAGAAATTTTAAAATAGATTCATACCCCGAACGAGAATCTATGATCAGTTTTTCAGCTTCATGCAGCAAAAGATCCCGAACAGCACGAAGACTAACGGCGACCTCCTTATGTAAAAGATACGGCGCCGGAGCTGTTTGGTATTTCTGTTGAATACTCTCCCACAAATTGTTGAGAAACCCCATCTCATATTTAAGCTTCTCTTCCTGGACACCTTCTGCTGCAGTTCGAACAATATATCCGAAATTATTCTCACGGATAGATTCAACGGTCGCCTTTAAACGATTCCGCTCTGTATCATCTTCTATTCGCCTGGATATCCCAATATGCTCTGATGCCGGCATAAGTACAAGAAATCGGCCGGGAAGGGAAATGTGCGTTGTCAGCCGCGCTCCTTTTGAGCCCATGGGAGCTTTGGCGGCTTGAACCATCATTTCTTGTCCTTCAGTGATAAGTTCTTCAATGGGGCTATCACGACGAATCGAGGAAATATAAGGAATGTCGTCTTCTGTACTACTATTGTTATTCAAGAAATCTTCAATGGGGCTATAATTTCCACCAATGACATCGCTCACATAGATAAAAGCAGCCTGCTTTAGCCCTATATCTACAAAAGCAGCCTGCATGCCCGGAAGAACCCGCTGTACTTTTCCCTTGTAAATATTTCCGGCAATATCTGAAGCATCTCCCTGTTCTATGAAAAGTTCAGCAATGTTTCCATCCTCTAGAAGCGCTACTCTGGTTTCATGATCAGCAACATTGATGACAATTTTTTTATACATGTTTTTTCCTGATTTTTACATTATAGCTTAACAACCGCCGCCTGTTTTATCTCTACCTTGGATAACCCGAAAACCTTTTCAAGAACCTCAAAAGGTCTCACCGTTTGCCCCGGTTCCGAACTGAGAGTCATCCTCAGCTGATTGGGTACGAGTAATGTCAGATTTATCACCATCTCTTTTAAGTTTATCTTTTTGGTTTTCCCTTTTCGATTGAACCGCGTAACTATGAATTCTGACATCTGGTTAAAATGGTTCATTTTTTCTTCATCAAAAAAACCGTTTTGGGAGGTTACCCTATAAATAACGGGCTCAAATGTATTATTCGAAGACTTTGTCGGGGCAAGATGACAGCCAAGAATACGCAATCCATTTGGAAGATGACGGTTTAATCCGTTTATGATGGTTTGCGATTTTACATTGCCATGTACGGACAAATAAAATATTTCATTCAAACTCTCTAGGCCGATGGGTAGCGCATCTTCAAAGGATATCACCGGCTTCGGATGAAACCCTTCTGAATATTTAACAGGTATGCCGGCACGTCGGATCGCACGAAAAAAAATTTTAACCATTTCAAGATGCCCAAAATATTTTGCCTGATCCAGCTTAGAAAATGATATCTTTAATTTTTTATAACCATTGGGTTTATGATGGTCTTGCGTAAAATTTTTGACCATCTCTTCTTTACGGTCATCAAACACTTTGGGTTCAATAGCTTCAAAATCACACACCCCGCATTGGTTACAATTGCCGTTTCGACAATCGATTGTGTGCGCACCTTCTGCGGCTTTATTCCACTCGCTTATCAAATAATCTTTTGACACCATGGTATCAATATGATCCCACGGTAACGGTTCGATAGTATTTCTAACACGTGTTGTAAAAAAATCAATATCAACGCTTTCATCTAAAAAAGACGCTTCCCACGACCGATATCTAAACTTATCACTCCAGCCGTCAAATTTACATCCTTTGTTATATGCAGCCACCAACAAACGGTTAAGACGACGGTCTCCCCGTGCCCAAAGTCCTTCTATAATACTCACTTCGGGGTTCTGCCACTTAAATCGAACTCCTGGTATTTTTAGTTTCTTCTTTAACCAGGCAATTTTATGTTTCGATTCGTCCAATGAAATTTGAGACGACCACTGAAAAGGGGTGTGAGGTTTTGGAATAAACGTTGTTATACTGACGTTGATTTGGCCTTTTCGTCTATTTTCACGGTTAACCGTTTTGAGTCTTTTCACAAGATCGACTATCGCTTCTAAATCGTCGTCCGTTTCTGTGGGAAGGCCGACCATAAAATAGAGCTTTACAACCTGCCACCCCAATAAAAACGCATCTTTTACCGTGTCTATGATGTCTTTTTCCGTTATATTTTTATTGATCACGTCTCGAAGCCGCTGACTTCCCGCTTCCGGTGCTATTGTAAAGCCGGTTTTTCTGACCTTTTTTACAAGATTCATCAGGCTGGGGGTTAATGTACCCGCCCTTAGAGAAGGAAGGGATATCGCAATGCGGTGATTCGCATACCTTGACATCATGTTTTCCATTAATGGTAAAATACAGCTATAATCCCCTGTACTTAAAGATAAAAGTGAGATGTCTTCATAACCGGTTGCAGCAACAGAAGCATCTGAAAGCGAAAGCAACTTGTTTAAAGATCTTTCACGGACCGGCCGGTATATCATCCCAGCCTGGCAGAACCGGCACCCTCTGGTGCATCCTCTAGATATTTCAAGTCTTAAGCGATCATGAACTGGTTTGCCGTATGGAATAATCGGTGTGTCGGGAAAGGGCACTTCATTAAGATCGCCAACAACCGCTTTTTTAATTATATCATAATCCGGATATCTTGGCCTAAGCGTCTGAAAACCATGGTGATCAAATTCCGGACTAAAAAACTCCGGGATATAGACACCTTCAATGTGAGACCATTGTCTCAAAAGGGTTTCTTTATCGCGGTTGTCCCCTGCCTTCCATTCAAGCCAGGCCCGGCACATTTTTATGATGACTTTTTCACCGTCTCCAATTACGATGGCATCAAAAAAATCTGCCACCGGCTCTGGATTACATGTACAAGGACCACCTGCAATAACAAATGGGAATGAACCGTCCCGCTGTCGCGCCAGAAAAGGAATGCCGGCCAGATCCAATATGCTGAGTATATTCGTATAATTAAGCTCATAAAGAAGGCTAAAACCGATGATATCAAACTCGTTTAGCGGTTTTTTTGATTCCAGCGAAGCAACCGATAGCCCGGATGATCTGAGATATTTCTCCATATCGGGTGCAGGTGCGAAAACCCTTTCAGCAGCAATCTTTGGGTGGCTGTTAAGGATATGATACAGTATCTGAAGTCCGAAATGAGATGTTCCAATCTCATATAGATCCGGAAAAGCAAGCGCAATACATAAGTCTATCTTACTGTGATCTTTTTTAATGGTGTTGATTTCAGAGCCTAAATATCGGCTGGGTTGCTCTATCAGGGGTAAGATATCTTGAATGCTTTTTATGCTCATGATATATATTTTCTCAAAAATCACACCGCTTAAATGGTCAACAGAAATCCATGGGTGAAAAAATGGATCGGTGTTTCTTATTTATACCAACGTTGGGCGATTTTTTTGCAATGAAATGTGGTCAAATCTTGATACATAGGGATTCTCAAAAACCTCCGGCATCCTCGCGAATATGTCGGGGGTTTTCGTGAATCCTATATGCGCAAGAGATCTGCCCAGATCGAATAAAAATTATTCTATTTAGATTACACTTAATCGTATTATACCGGAGCTCAAAATGCCAGAAATAAAATCGCAAAACAATACACTTATAATTTCAGCGGTTTTCCTTCTTGTTTTTTTTACCCCGTTTTTTCTTATTACACCGGCCCTCCTCAACGCTGAAAGTTTGCGCGAAAGTGCGGTTGTGAAAGCCATTCGAAAAGTCAGTCCCGCAGTGGTTAACATAAGCTCGGAGTTTGAGGTTCGAAAGCGTGTAAATCCATTTTACGGATTTGGGATGGATCCTGACTTTGAATCTTTTTTCAGAGACTTTTTCGACCCTGGTTTCGAACAAAAATATAAGCGATCCAGTCTGGGATCCGGAGTCATTATTGATGGCAAACGAGGATTTATTCTTACCAATAAACACGTGATTGTAAAAAGTTCAACCATTACCGTTGCTTTAAAAGACGGGCGTGAGTTCAAAGCACAGATTATAGGTGCAGATCCTGATTCCGATCTCGCCGTATTGCGTATTTCCCCCAAAGGCGATCTCCCGGCTATTGAAATGGGTAATTCCAACAATCTTATGATCGGTGAAACGGTGATCGCCATCGGAAATCCTTTCGGTTTCTCAAACACCGTAACAACAGGTGTTATCAGCGCCACAAATCGGAGCATAAGGGTCGACAATGCATTCTACCATGATTTTATCCAGACGGACGCTTCTATTAATCCGGGAAACAGCGGAGGACCGCTATTGAACATTTATGGTGAGCTTATCGGTATTAATACCGCCATATATGCCAAAGCTCAAGGTATCGGTTTTGCCATACCCATTAACAAAGCCAGAAGGATTGTTACAGACCTTATCAAATACGGAGAGGTTATACCGGTCTGGATAGGTGTTACCGTACAAGATTTGGATGCTGAACTGGCCCAATATCTTAAAGCAACGGGCGTCAAAGGTGTGTTGGTTAAAAAAACTGAAAAGTCTGGTCCTGCCCTTAAAGCTGGCATTCACGAGGGAGATATTATACGATCTATTGGATCTCGAAAAATTCTTTCTCAAAACGATTTTAATACAGCGATGAGCAACATTTCAGCCGGAGAAACCATTAATATAAACATATGGAGAAATGGCAAAACGAGAGATGTTTCTGTGAAATTTTCATCCTTTCCAATAGAGCTGGCTTTGGACCTGGCTCACAACATCCTCGGAATCACGGTAAAAAATCTTTCCAAGAAAAATCGGAATATTTACAAAACACATGCACAAGAAGGTGTTGTGATTACAGAAATTAATCGCAATTCATATCTCGCCCGTATCGGCGCCGGGCCCGGGGATGTTATTCGACAGATGGATGAATTAACGATAAAAAATATTAAGGATTTTAAAAAGGCGATTATTAAATACCGCAAAAAAAAGTCATTGGTTATCGTATTACAACGAAAAGATCAGCTTTATAATATTACGGTTAAACTATAACCACCTAAATTGCTGTTCTGATATGGAGGCTTATGATAAAACGCACAAAAATCGTAAACTTACTTCAATCAAAAACCCCCATCGATTATGTTCTTATAAAGGGTTGGGTCCGAACCCGGCGTGATTCAAAAAGTTTCTCATTTATTGAAGTCAATGACGGATCCTGTCTGAAAAATATTCAGATAATTACAGACAACTCCTTGAGTAATTATATTAACAT
This sequence comes from uncultured Nitrospinaceae bacterium, assembly GCA_964195835.1. Taxonomy (GTDB): domain Bacteria; phylum Desulfobacterota; class Desulfobacteria; order Desulfobacterales; family UBA11574; genus UBA11574. Next base: position 12,414 of record CAXMTB010000071.1, read on the forward strand.
TACCAGACTCTCCACCGGATCTGCCGTTGCTGTTTCCGGCAAACTTTCAGAATCAAAAGGTTCCGGGCAAAAATGGGAGCTTATAGCCGAAACGGTCGAGATTTTAAGTGTCGCCCCCGAAACCTACCCGCTTCAGAAAAAACGTCACACAGATGAATTTTTAAGAACCATCGCTCATTTAAGACCTCGAACAAATAAATACGGCGCCACATTTCGAATCCGATCAGAGTTATCATACGCTATTCATAAATTTTTTAGAGACAAAGGGTTTAAATATATCCATTCACCCGTCATCACCGGCTCAGATTGTGAAGGGGCGGGGGAGTTGTTTCGCGTAACAACACTGGCTCTGGATAATTTGCCCCTTATAGAGGGTAAAACAGACTATGCCAAAGATTTTTTTGGCATAGAGGCGAACCTAACCGTATCCGGGCAGTTGTCCGCAGAAATGTTTGCCCTTTCCCTTGGAGATGTTTATACCTTCGGCCCAACATTTCGAGCTGAAAACTCCCAAACCAGCAGACATGTTGCAGAATTTTGGATGGTTGAACCAGAGATGGCGTTCTGTGATCTGAAAGGAAATATGGATCTTGCTGAAGAAATGATAAAATTTTTAATAAGATTTGTTCTTGAGGAATGTAACGACGACATTGAACTCTTTGCGAAATATGTGGATAAAACCTTGATAAAAACCCTGGACAATGTAGCGTCATCCGATTTTAAACGTCTTTCCTACACCTCGGCCGTAGACATATTAAAAAGATCTGAAAAAAAATTTAAATATGACATCGATTTTGGAAAAGACCTTCAAACTGAACACGAACGCTATTTAACAGAACAATACTTTAAAAAACCTTTAATTGTCTATGACTACCCCAAAACCATAAAACCGTTTTATATGCGTTTAAACGATGATCATCAAACGGTAGCAGCTATGGACGTTCTTGTGCCTCGAATTGGAGAAATTATTGGTGGAAGCCAGCGCGAAGAACGCCTTGAGGTGCTTGAAAACCGGATGGATGAAATGGATATGCCGAAAGAGAATTACTGGTGGTATTTGGATTCAAGGCGTTTTGGATCTGTTGAACACAGTGGCTTTGGTCTTGGGTTCGAACGGCTGCTTATGTTGATAACCGGTATCAGCAACATCCGGGATGTTATTCCCTTTCCAAGAACGCCCAACAGTATAGAATTTTAACAATTCCTTTATACCTATGCTTTCATACATCTCAGCTTCGCCAGTTCTTCTGCATAGCCATAAAGGTGAAGCCCCTTGCTTTCAACAATCATTTCACCGTCTTTTACGCCAATCTCGCCGGCCATATATTCTTTGAGATTTTGAATTCCAGCCAGGTTCGCCGGCATTCCTCCCCAAAGATCCCAGGAGCGAAAATATACAATGAAATGAAGCGCGCCATCCTGAATTCTTGTGTCTATGGCGCGTAAACACGGCGGGTCTAATAGGGTTAAATCGGAAGGATGTGCCACTTGAAGCACCATCTGGTTGTTTCTGCTCCCGAATTTTTTATACGTTTGAATGATCCATTCGATTTGATTCAAATAAAGTTTGCCATCCTCCTCAAAAACAGCCTTTCCGTCCACGTCTCTTTTGTCAATAATCTCCGTGTTCTCTTCTTCCCACCATTTAAATTTTTCCTCTGTGATGGGCGCCCGGGTTAATCTCTCTCCATATGTATAGGATTCACCCGGTTCTTTTTGTCCGGTCATGATATATTCGATGTACGACCTTTCATAGCCTTCCCCGCCGTATATATACGCTTCTTCCACCGGGTTGGGTATACCACAGGATGGAGGTATGTCGGGTAAAAGCGGTTGGGTACCCGGGTATTTTATGTGTCCGGTAAAAAAATCATATTCGAGCCTCGTCTGCCCTGCATAACTTCCGCGATCTATTTTAAATTTT
>CAXMTB010000072.1:0-9420 GCA_964195835.1 uncultured Nitrospinaceae bacterium
AAGACGCCCTGGTCATATCAGAGGCCGTTCAAAAATATATATCACAAAAACAACGGCAACTACCTGCCGGCACAAATATTAAAATACTCTATGATAATACAGACATGCTCCGCTCACGGATCGATCTGCTGGTAAGAAATGGAATAATCGGGCTGATGATTGTTTTTATTTTGTTGTGGACTTTTCTAAATGCCCGGCTTTCTTTCTGGGGCGGTATGGGGATCCCGATTTCCATTGCAGGTGCTTTGGCCATTTTATGGGCTGTGGGCGGTACGATCAACATGATATCGCTTTTCGGATTGATTATGGTTCTGGGTATTGTGGTAGATGATGCCATTGTTGTTGGCGAAGCGATTTATTTTCACCGGAAGCAGGGCAAGCCACCATTAAAGGCGGCGGTTGACGGTGTCAGCGAAGTGGGGATGCCGGTCATCGCCGCTGTGATCACTACTATCGTAGCATTTATTCCACTTTTATATGTCGGCGGAATTATGGGCAAGTTCATTGCCATCATGCCTGTGGTCGTTATTTCCTGTCTGGCGGTTTCCCTGGTGGAATGCTTGTTGTTATTGCCGGCTCACCTGAGTCATCTTCCGGACCCCAATGTTAGAAACAATAATATGAACCGTTTGGCTCGCAGGCTGGAAACCGTGCATCGCCTGACCAGCTCCGGGATGGAATGGTTTGTGGCCCGCATTTATACACCGCTTCTGAGCAAGGCCCTACACTATCGTTATATCTCATTTTGTATTGCCATTAGTGTGCTGCTCCTGACCATTGGGCTGGTCAAAGGAGGTATACTGAAATTTGAAGTTTTTCCTGAGATTGACGGGTTCATCATGACCTCGACCGTGGAGTTTCCCAGCGGTACTCCACCGGATGTTACTTCACAGGCGATCGAAAAGATTGATGCAGCACTCCTGCGATTGGCCGAGCACACCCAAACCCGTTCAGGAGATCCGCTGATTGAAAATCGTCTATCCCTGATCGGGCAGACCCTGGAGAATCTACCCAGGTCAGGACCCCATTTCGGTTCGGTTCAGGCCATACTTTTAGACTCAGAGCAGCGTGGGATTCATTCAAAAGATTTAATGGTCAAATGGGAAAAGGAGATCGATCCAATTCCTGGTGTAAAGTCTTTGACCTTCACAGGCCTGCAAGCCGGACCTCCGGGTTCACCCATCGAAGTTTGGCTCCAGGGTCATGATATGAGCAACATCCTTGCTGCTGCGGATGATCTTATGGACAGGCTCCGAAAGTTCGAAGGGGTCTATCAGATCCGCTCTGATTTTTCACAGGGGAAAAACGAACTGAGACTTGAATTAAAACCTGAGGCGAGGACTTTGGGACTGACGGTCGATGATCTGGCAAGACAGATCTATGCCGGTTATTATGGGGATGAAGCGGTTCGCCTACAGCGGGGACGAGACGATATCCGGATCAAGGTTCGTTACACTGCAGATGAACGCAGCCGTATTTCAGACCTTGAGCGGGTTCGTATACGGACCCCAAACGGGCATGAAGTCCCGTTAATATCAGTTGCAGACATCTCTTTTGCACCGGGATACTCCACCATTACCCGCACCAATGGTCTGCGGCGAGTGGCTGTTAGTGCGGATGTCGATACCAACAAGGCCAATGCCAATGAAATTTTTTCCGAGCTTGATTTAAACTTTTTCCCGCAGCTCAATCGACGATATCCGGAACTCCATGTAGCGCTTCAGGGAGAACAGAAAAAGATGCGGGAGTCGTTCGATAGTCTGCTTGTGGGTTATCCCCTGGCCATCCTCGGCATTTTTATCATTATCGCTACCATATTTCGATCTTATGCCCAGCCTTTCGTGATTCTGTTTACGGTGCCGTTTGGGATCATCGGCGCGGTTTTGGGGCACCTGCTTTTAGGATATGACCTGTCGATTATGAGTATATTCGGGATGGTGGCACTTACCGGTGTAGTGGTCAACGACGCCATTATCCTGATCGAGCGGATCAACGAGAATATTGCCGAAGGGTTGTCGTTTTTTGATGCGATTCTCAACGGCGGTGCGCGGCGGTTCAGGGCGATCTTTCTTACCTCGCTAAGTACGGTGGGCGGTCTGGCTCCGCTGATTATGGAAACGGACCTTCAGGCCAAATTTCTCATTCCCATGGCCCTATCTATTGCTGCAGGCATTGCCTTTGCAACTGTTTTAACCCTGGTGCTGGTCCCAAGTCTTCTGGCCTTGCTCAGCGATTGCCGGTTGCTGATCCATCGGCTGAAATACGGCTTTTGGCCGAAACGAGTTGACGTAGAACCGGCACGGAATCGGCATGTGGATTTGCTTGAGGGTGAATCTGCGCTGGAAACGATACCTGTGACAACTAAAAATGGGAAAGCGCCATGAAACGATACTTTCTATTTGATTTAATGGCTGTATCGGTTTAGGTCCGGCCTTCAGCACTATACAAAAAACAAAGGGTTTAACAGAGATAATCTCTGTTAAACCCTTTGTTTTAATCGAAATCGCTATATGCCCTGCCCTTTTATTTCTTTCTTTTAGATTTCCTTTATATCGAACGGTTGCGCCCTTTTTGAGTTGTGTGAGTTTTGCGCGTGTATTTTTTGTCCAAAATGTCTTGACATGCCACATTGTGGCATTACTATAAGATCGTTAGGCACAATAAATAACCGTTTACCCTTGCCTAACCTCCTTTCTACAGCCCCTGGTATTTCTCTCCAGGGGCTTTTTTTTATATGCCCGGAATTAGATAATTATATTCGGATCATCACTTTATTTTCGCCAGAATTCCGGCACGAAAAGGATAATCACCGTATATATCTCAAGCCTTCCCAGAAGCATGCACCATATGAGCACCCATTTGCCCAGATAGGGCATTTGAGCAAAGTTGTCCGTCGGGCCCACCATCCCAAGACCGGGTCCTATATTTCCGATGGTGGCGGCAACTGAAGCAACCGAGGTAACCAAATCAACCCCCATGCTTGCAATCAGTACAGAGGAAAAAGCAAACAAGCCTACGTAAAGTCCCATAAAACCCAGTACACTACGGATTACATCTTCGTGAACAGGCACTCCTCCAATTTTTATATGCTTGACCGCACGGGGATGGATCAGAGAAAAAAGTTCTTTATAGCAGTATTTAAGGGCGAGCATGACGCGCAGGCATTTCATTCCGCCGCCGGTTGAACCCGCCGATGCCCCTAAAAACATGCATAGCAGCAGGATAAGCTGGGACATGGAAGGCCATAGTTCATAATCGGCTGAGGCATAACCGGTAGTGGTAACAATTGAAACCACTTGGAAAGCACCATATCGAAAGGCTTGCCCAATGGTTTCGTATACAGTTCCATAGATATTGAATGTCACGATAACAATTAAAATTAACACCGAACCGAGAAAAAAACGGCACTCCGAATCCCGCCAGAATGCAAGTGGTTTACCCCTTAGAAACTGGTAATGAAGCGAAAAATTAATTCCGGCCAGGAGCATAAAGATTATGATTACCGTATCAAAATAGACACTGTCAAAATGGGCAACGGAAGTGTTTTTGGTTGAAAATCCGCCGGTCGGCATTGTTGTGAAGGCATGATTGAGGGCATCATAAAAATCCATTCCCCCCATCATAAGAAGGAAGACCTGTGCCAGAGTAATGAGCGCATAAACTTTCCAGAGAACTGTAGCCGTATCTCTGATGCGAGGCTTAAGCTTGTCCGGAACGGGACTCGGAACTTCTGCCTTATAGAGCTGCATGCCGCCAACACCCAAGAAAGGAAGGATCGCCACGGATAAGACGATGATTCCCATTCCCCCAAGCCATTGGATAAAGCTTCGCCAGAAAAGGAGTCCTTTTGATACCGCCTCTATATTGGTTAAAATCGATGACCCTGTTGTGGTAAATCCGGAAACGGATTCAAAAAACGCGTCCACAAATGTACTGAATTCAGGCCCCAGATAAAACGGAAATGCCCCGAAAAACCCTATGGCAGTCCAACCGATGGCAACGATAGCCATTCCTTCACGATGGCTGATATGTTCTACTTTTGTCCTCCTGAAACAAATAACAAGGGACAAACCGGACCCAATGGTGATTCCCATGGATTGTGCCAGCGGAATAATACTTTGATCCTTGAAGTAAAGTCCGAAAAAAAGGGGGAATATCATACAAATCCCCAAAAAAATGATGAGCATCCCGATAATATTCAGGATAAAAGACCAGCGCATTTAAAAAAACTCCAGTTTTACTGCAAGGATTTTTTCGATTTCGGGGATGGCTTGTTTTTTTGCAAAAATGATGATCCTGTCATTGGGCTCGATGACGCTCTCACCAGTGGGGATAATTACAGTATCCTTGCGCATTATACCGGTGACCAGAGCCCCTTTCGGAATGGAAATTTCCCTTATGGGTTTACCAACGATCTCAGAAGTTTCCAGAGCTACAGCTTCCATCACTTCAGCCTGCTCGTCTATAATGGATTTGGCCGCAAGCACCTTGCCCACACGTATATGCTGCAAAATGGTATTGATGGCAGAAAGTCTCGGGCTCACAACCTGCTCTAAGCCTATCATCGATATCAAAGGAATGTAACTAAACTTGCTAACCTTTGTAATAACTTTGGATGCCCCCATCCGCTTGGCAAGAAGAGATGTTAAAATATTGGTTTCCTCATCGTTTGTCAGGGTAACCACAACATCCATATCCTGAATATTCTCTTCCCTCAGCAGCTCTTGATCAGAACCGTCACCGTGAAGAACGACAGCCTTATTAAGCTTCTCAGCAAGTTCTGTGCACCGATCCGGGTTCTTTTCAATTATTTTGGTAGAGATGGAATTCTTTTCAAGCAGAGAAGCCAGCCTGAATCCGATGCTCCCGCCCCCGACAATCATAACTCGGCCAATGGGCTCAACGTTTTTATCAAAAATCGACAGGGATTCAATCAGTTTCTCTTTTTCACTGATAAAATAGATCAGATCTCCTGCTTTGAGCTTGTGATTTCCCCTGGGTATAATCAGCTCTTCATCTCGAACAACGGCAGCAATGAGCGGGCTTTGTTTTCCGGTCTTGGCATAAATGTCAGAAAGACGAACACCGGACAGTTTTGCAAATTCGTCTAGATATATCCCTATAAATACAACCCGACCATCGGCAAAATCGTTGACTTCCACCGCGCCGGGCACACTCATAAGCCTGAAAATTTTCTTTACAACTTCGATCTCCGGATTGATAATCGTGTCGATATGTGGCGCATTTTCCCTTAATGCCTCATGATATTCATCATAGTCGGCATAACGGATGCGACACAATTTCTTTGTTGCTGGAGAAATCAGGTTTGAGACCAGGCATGCGCCAAGGTTGGTATCATCACTGTCTGTGACTGCAAGGAGTATTTCTGCCTCTTTGATACCGGCTTCCTTTAAAACCACAGGGCTGCTTCCGGACCCGATGACGACCTGAACATCAATATTATCAGATACTCGTCGAATAGCAGCGGGATCCTTGTCAATAACAACAACATTTTTGTTTTCTCGGGCCAGATGACTTGCAATATGAAACCCGACTTCACCGGCACCAACTATTATTACTTTCAAGAGTCTCTGTTCCTTTAGCCTGAATATCCTGTTCTTTATTGTGCTCCGGTCTTTACGAATTCGTCCATATTATTCCCCTTTTTGTCCAAACAAGTCAAGGGTATCATTCGGAGCATTCACAGATGATATTTTAATATAGTGATCACTTTATATTTTAGTGCCGTACGATAATGCTTCAATGAAATATTTTACCTTAGAAAATTTGGTTCAGCCTGCTAGCCACAAGGCTTTTTAGCAATGTTGGGGTGCGAAACTTGAGTTATATCTTTATCTTTGAAAACACATCATCTCCCAGACCGGACACGACGCCATTTTTTAAATAGTGGTATCCGATGGCGGCAATCATGGCGGCATTATCGCCGCAAAGCTCGACAGAAGGAATATGAACCGTCAACCCTTCGCGTTCGGCATCATGCCTGACCTTTTCCCTCAATCGGTTGTTTGCAGCCACACCACCCACCACGGCAACATGGTCGCACCCTTTGGCCATTGCAGCATGAACAATTTTATATGTCAAAACATCCACCACTGCCTCTTGAAATCCAGCCACAATATCGGGGATCCGGTGCAAGTAGTCATCACTATGGATCTGAATATATCGCCTTACAGCGGTTTTAAGTCCGCTGAAACTAAAATCAAAGGTTGATTTGTCTATAAACGGTCTGGGAAAGGAAATATTTTCAGGTTCTCCCTTTTTGGCGAGCCGGTCGATTACAGCACCCCCCGGATAGCCGAGGCCAAGCATTTTGGCCACCTTATCAAAGGCTTCTCCGGCAGCATCATCTCTTGTCTGTCCCATAAGTTCATATCCGGTGTGAGAAGTGACATGGTAGATACTGGTATGTCCGCCGGAGGCAAGAAGTGCGACAAAAGGAAACGGCGGTGGATCTGATTCCAAAAACACTGAATTGATATGACCTTCAAGGTGATTGATGCCCACCCAGGGAATTTCAAGTGCAAATGAAAATGCCTTGGCAAAACAGAATCCCACCAGCAATGCACCCACAAGTCCGGGTCCACGGGTCACCGCAACGGCATCAAGGGCTTTTGGATCAATACCTGCATCAGATAATGCCGTGTTGACCACCGGTACAATCGCTTCAATATGTTTCCTTGAAGCCAGCTCAGGGACAACGCCGCCGTAGGGTTGATGTACGGCGATCTGGGACGATATAACGGAAGATAGTATTTTTTTGCCGTCAACAACAACAGCGGCAGCGGTTTCATCGCAGGATGTTTCAATGCCGAGAATAATCATTTCTCTTTTATTTTTCCCGTTGCAGTCCCGGCACCGGCCTTTTTCGCTACTCAACCTTTGCAGACGGTTTTTGCTTTCTGTGCCTTCTCAACCCATTTCAACAGCTTTAAGAATAAGTTTTTAATATTTAAAACGCCCCGTTTATTGTCGGTATGTTCGATTTTTAGTTTCATTATAGGCTCTTATTTACAAACGGAATGGATGATCTATTTTCAGACCCACTGAACCCGCTCTTCCGCCCCCTTTCGTTCCACAACCTCTCCAATAAAAAAAGCGTTCTCTTTCATGGCGATGAGACGATCCAGAATTTCCTGGGCACTCTTTTCATGAACAACGGCAATCAGACCGATTCCATTGTTAAACGTCCGCATCATTTCTTTTTCCGATATATTGCCGGCCTGCTGCAAATATGTAAATACAGGCGGTACATCCCAACTGTTTTTACGCAAGATAACATTACAACCTTCCGGAATAACCCGAATAATATTATCTGTAATTCCTCCGCCGGTAATATGGGCAAGTCCAAAAACAGGCAGATTATTGATAATGCTGTGAATGGTCTCAGAATATATCCGTGTCGGAGTAAGGAGTTCTTCACCGATGGTTCGGCCGAGTTCCGATACATGCGTGTCGATCTTCAATCCGAGAATCTCAAAACAGACCTTTCGTACCAGGGAATATCCATTGCTGTGAAGCCCACTGGACGAAATTCCGATGAGTTGATCGCCGACATGAATTCCCGAGCCATCGATTATTTTGTTGTTTTCAACAAGACCTACCACAAAACCGGCAAGATCATATTCATTATCTTTATAGAACCCCGGCATTTCTGCGGTTTCCCCGCCGATAAGGGCACACTTGGCCATCCGGCATCCTTCACCGATACCCGTGATGACATCCGTGGCGGTTTTGGTTTCAAGTTTTCCCATGGAGAGGTAATCGAGGAAAAACAGCGGCTTTGCACCCTGAACGATGATATCATTCACACACATGGCAACAAGATCAATGCCGATGGTATCGTGTTTTCCCATCATAAAAGCGATTTTGAGTTTGGTTCCAACACCATCTGTGGAGCTGACGAGAACCGGACTTTCCATGCTGGCGATGTTGAGTGAAAACATCCCGCCGAATCCCCCGATTTCGCTGATAACGCCTGATCTGAAGGTCTGTTTGGCAATTTTTTTAATGCTTCCGACAAATTCGTCGGCTTTATCAATATCTACTCCTGCATCCGCATACGTCAGTGGTTTTATCATGTTTATCCCTTTTAAAGTGGTCGACGATCAATGTTAAAAGCAAAAATTAATTCGTGTTCATTTAAAAGTCAAAACAAATTTTTTGACATGAGACGCTTAGTATTGTAAATAAAAAGCAAATTGAATTTTCAGACCATTGAATTCGACTTTTTACAACCTGATTTTTGAATGAACGTTATGAGGTTATTTTTATGAAAACTTTTGCCAGGCTCGATCGACTTCCACCGTATGTATTTGCAACCGTTAACCAGATTAAAATGGAGGCCAGACACGCCGGAAAGGATATTATTGACCTTGGGATGGGGAATCCCGACATCGGCACACCACAGCACATTGTGGACAAATTGACTGAGGCCGCCCAAAAACCGCAAAATCATCGATATTCTGCATCCATGGGCATTACCAAACTGAGAATGGCGATTTCAGACTGGTATAAACGCAGATATGACGTCGACATCGATCCCGAAACCGAAGCCATCGCCACCATCGGCGCCAAAGAAGGAATATCCCATCTTATCCTTGTTACCATTCGCCCTGGAGATGTGGTGTTCACGCCGAACCCGACCTACCCTATTCACCCTTACTCTGCGATTATATCCGGAGGCGATGTAAGGGGAATACCCGTCGGTCCTGGCAACGATTTTTTCGATAACCTGATGCACGCCACACGGCAGACCTGGCCGAGGCCCAAGGTTTTGATTATCAGCTACCCGCATAATCCGACCACAGAAGTCGTGGACATCGAATTTTTCGAAAAAATCGTGGATTATGCCAAGGAACACGACATCATGATCGTCCACGACTTTGCCTATGCGGACCTCGCGTTTGACGGGTATGAGCCGCCCAGTTTTCTTCAGGCCAAAGGCGCCAAAGACGTGGGAGTGGAATTTTTTTCACTCTCCAAGAGCTACAGCATGCCGGGCTGGCGGGTGGGTTTCTGTGTGGGTAACAAAGAGGTCGTGGGCGCCCTTCGAAGGATAAAAAGTTATCTAGATTATGGAATTTTCCAGCCGATTCAGATTGCAGCCATCATCGCCTTAAACGGACCGCAGGAGTGTGTCAAAGAAATCTGCGACACCTATAAAACGCGGAGAGATGCCCTGATATCCGGACTCCAGCGTGTGGGATGGGAAATAGAAAGCCCAAAAGCGACCATGTTTGTATGGGGCAGAATTCCGGATAAATACATAGAAATGGGATCCGTAGAATTTACAAAAATGCTCATCAATGAAGCCGGCGTGGCGGTTTCACCGGGCCTGGGATTTGGCGAGTACGGAGATGAATACGTGCGGTTTGCCCTGATAGAAAACAATATGCGCAT
>CAXMTB010000072.1:9519-14316 GCA_964195835.1 uncultured Nitrospinaceae bacterium
CAACCAGGCCATAAGGGGTATTCGAAAGGTCATGTAGTCTGCGAGAACTGTGCGGGATATCGCATGAAAAACCGATAACATCCGATTGACTGTTTTTGGTCAATCAGGATGTCAATCCTGTCTGGGGATTAACATGAGAACAATCAATGTGGGTTTGCTCGGTTGCGGAACGGTGGGTACGGGCGTTGCCAAAATTTTGATTGAAAACAAAGATCTGATTTTTTCTCGGGTTGGCGCTGTTCTGAACCTGAAACATATTGCCGATATCGACTTAAAAACAGATCGCGGCATACAATTTAATGATGGGGTGTTGATCCCGGATGCATTTCAAGTGGTCGATGATCCTGACATTGACATTATCATCGAAATGATCGGCGGCGAGGCAATTGCCAAGGATCTTATTTTAAAAGCCATCCATAACGGCAAACCGGTCGTCACTGCAAACAAGTCCCTGTTGGCCGTTCACGGCAACGTTATTTTCAAATCCGCTATGGAACACGGTGTAGATCTTGCCTTTGAAGCCAGCGTTGGGGGATGCATGCCCATCATCAAGTCCCTGCGGGAGTCTCTGGCCGGAAATCACATAAAATCCATGGCTGGGATTCTCAACGGAACTTGTAACTACATCCTGTCCCGGAGCAGCGAAGACGGCAGCAGTTTTGAAGATGTGCTCTTAGAAGCCCAGAAGAACGGGTTTGCCGAAGCAGATCCGACACTGGATGTTGAGGGTATCGACGCTGCCCACAAACTGGCCATTCTGACGTCGCTAGCTTATGGCATGGAAATCAATTTTAACGATATCTACATTGAAGGAATTTCAAAAATTACCCCCATGGATATCGAGTTTGCTGAACAGTTCGGCTACAGAATCAAACTTCTTGCCATTACCAAGGATTCCGGTAATGCCATTGAAGCCAGAGTTCATCCCACCATGATCCCTTTTGCCAATCCCCTTTCCGGCGTCAACGGGGTTCTCAATGCCGTCACCATTTCCGGTGATGCCATCGGTGACATGATGCTATACGGATTCGGTGCGGGGATGATGCCCACCGCCAGCGCAGTGGTGGGCGATGTTATTGACCTTGCTCGCAACATCTTATCGGGTTCAACCGGAAGAGTACCGTCACTGTCATATCAGATGGATCATATTCGCAAAATTCCGATACTTCCCATGGAAGACATACAAGTACATTATTATTTCCGATTTTCCGCTCTGGATAGGCCAGGAGTTCTATCAAAAATATCCGGAATTCTGGGTGATTATGATATTAGCCTCAAATCCGTACACCAAAAAGGAAGAAAGACCAAGGGAGCGGTTCCCATTGTTATGCTTACCCATCTCGCCAGAGAAGCGGATGTACAAGACGCTTTGTCCGATATTTACGACCTCGATGTGGTCAGCGATCGACCGGTGCTTATACGGATTGAGGATGAAAATGGAGAATATTGAATAATGAAAAGTGAGGTTATATGAATATTGTTTGCTCCGACCTGGAAGGTGTATTTGTCCCGGAAATATGGATCAACGTCGCTGAAAAAACAGGTATTGAAGAGCTCCGGCTGACAACGCGTGATATCGCCGATTATGATGTATTAATGAAAAGACGTCTTGCAATTCTTGATGAGAACAATCTTAAAATTGATGATATTAAAACGGTAATCGCCACCATGAATCCCCTTGATGGAGCGGTGGAATTTCTGAACTGGATCAGATCTCGCACACAGATCATTGTTGTTTCAGACACATTTGATCAGTTTGCACGCCCTTTGATGGAAAAACTGGGTTGGCCGACACTTTTCTGTCACACCTTATCCATAGCACCCGACGGATTTATCACAGATTATGTTCTGCGACAGAAAGACGGAAAGCGGGAGGCGGTGATTTCGTTAAAAAGCTTGAACTACAACACCATAGCTATGGGCGATTCATATAATGACATCACCATGCTTAAAGAAGCGGACAACGGTATTCTTTTTAATCCACCGGATAACGTAAAAAATGAGTTCCCGGAATTTCCGGTAACATTCAGTTATGAAGAGCTGAAAAGTATTATTGAGAAAATTTTGTCAACCAATACAAACCCAAAACCTGCATGAACTGTTCTCGAACCGGCAAACTATAAACTTGCAGGATTTGGGTCTAAGAATAATCCGTGGAAATACTCTGGAGATCATGTAATGACTACCCATAAAACCACATGCCGGGTGAGATACGGTGACACGGATAAAATGGGCTTTGTTTATCATGCAAACTACTTCAGATGGTTTGAGGTCGGTCGCTCCGAAATGTTCAGGTCCATGGGGATTCCTTACAAATCCATAGAGTCAAAAGGTATTTTTCTTCCTTTATCCGAGATGCATTGCAAGTTTAACGCGCCTTCACAGTATGACGACATTCTGGTTATCGAAACGTCCCTCGATCCACACTACAGAGCGGGTATGAAATTCAATTATAAAATATTCAGCGAGAACAGCGATAAACTCCTTGCCAGCGGGTATACAAAACATGCATGTGTAGACAGCGGCGGTCGTGTGGTGCGACCACCCAAATTTTTGATGGACAGTATTGCCGAGAACTCAGATGCTAATTGACATTTCAAAATTTGATAGATGCAACCTCCTTGTTGTTGGAGATTTAATGCTCGATGAATACCTCTGGGGGGAAGTTGACCGGATATCCCCTGAAGCCCCGGTTCAGGTGGTCGCCATTCAAAAAGAAGATTTTACTCTTGGAGGCGCCGGCAATGTTGTGAACAATGTTGTGGCGCTGGGTGGAAAAGTTTCAGCCGTGGGCGTGATCGGTACCGGCCGAAACGGACAGCTTCTTCTCAATATGTTTAATGAACTCGGCGTCGATACCGAAGGAATCATCAAAGAGCCCGGTCGCATCACTACCCAGAAAACCAGGATTATCGCCGCAAATCACGCAAATCAACAGGTACTCAGAATCGACAGAGAAAAAAAACAAGACATATCAACGTCGTCACTGGAAAAAATAACACGATTCATAGAAGATAAAATGCCCGATGTCGATGTGGTTTTGATTTCAGACTATGGCAAGGGGTTGATAACGAAAGATCTTCTTTCGAGGGTGATTGCATCTGCGAAAAATCACAATAAAATGACCATCGTCGATCCCAAAGGGCTCGATTTTTCAAAATATTCAGGTGTATCGCTTCTTACACCCAACAAAAAAGAAGCGGCCCTTGCCTCGGGTGTGGAAATCAATAATGAATCGAGTCTCGAAAAAGCGGCAAACAAAATTCTTGAAAACATAAGCCTCGATAATCTTCTGATCACATGCGGCAAAGACGGGATGGTTCTTTTTGAAAAAAACAAAAAACCCTTTCGAGTCAGGACTGAGGCGCGTCAGGTTTTCGATGTTTCAGGCGCCGGTGATACGGTTCTTGCAGTCTTTGGTCTGGCCGTTGCATCAGGGGCTTCCATTCACAACAGCGTGACCTTTGCCAATACCGCCGCCGGAATCGTCGTGGGCAAAACCGGAACTGCAACGGTGTCAAAACAGGAACTTACTTGGGCTTTGAAAATCGTCATGGGAAAAGGTGGAACTGCAACAGTTGATGACCAACGGCTGCCATCCAAATACAAAGATTTTTCGGAGCTTCCGGCGCTCGCAGAGGATCTCAAGAAAAAAGGAAAGCGCTTGGTACTGACCAACGGCTGCTTTGATCTTTTGCATGCCGGCCATATCATGCTCTTTTCCGCATCAAAACAACTGGGAGACATCCTTATCGTTGCCATCGACGATGATGAATCCGTAAAAAAACTGAAAGGATCGGGAAGACCTGTGCTCAACGCAAATGAGCGGGGCAGGATTTTAAGTGCCCTGGATGCAGTGGATTATGTCGTGATTTTTTCCTCCCATGAGCTAAAAAAACTGATCGAAATCATACAGCCGGATGTTCTGACCAAAGGATCCAACTACACATCCAAAGAAGTATTCGGGCGTGAACTCGTTGAAAAGTACGGGGGGCGAGTGGAACTGATTCCGGTGACCGAAAATATTTCCTCCACCCGTATTATCAATAATATTAAAAGCAGCCGACAGGAATAATACTTCTGGATCTTGCATGATTAGGTAATACAACCGAAAAAAATGAAGTTTCTCCAGGAAAATAGTAACGGTATTATACTCAAGGTCTTTGTTCAGCCTCGATCCTCAAAGAACATGATTGCCGGGCAGCATGGCGACGCACTGAAAATTAAGCTTACGGCGCCGCCCGTGGACGATGCGGCCAACAAGATGTGTGTTCAATACCTGGCGAAATGGCTCAAAGTTCCCAAGTCATCCATTGAAATCATATCCGGGCACACAAGCAGGACTAAGCGGCTTCTTTTGCAGTACAAAAATGAACAAAATGCGTCCGGTGCCGAGCAAAAACGGATAAGGTCTTTAATTTCTTCGCTATTAGATCTCAAAAAAACAGCTTGACTTATTTTTTATATTTGTTTAATTTTATCTTCTTAATTCATTGATGCGGGGTGGAGCAGTCAGGTAGCTCGTCGGGCTCATAACCCGAAGGCCATAGGTTCAAATCCTATCCCCGCTACCAAAATAATAACAAGGACTTAGGCTTATCTCTGAGTCCTTTTTTATTTCCTTAATATTATCGCACCCCACACTATACCCCACATTCACGATAAAAATCAGGGTAAAAAGAAAATTTTTCATGACAACAAAAAACCCGGCTTCCAACAGATGAAAACCGGGGTTTTAGGTCTTTAGGTACGCTTCTTTCGGTGAACGGAGATGATTTGACAATTTTCAAAATCAGG
>CAXMTB010000073.1:0-13879 GCA_964195835.1 uncultured Nitrospinaceae bacterium
CTCAGCGGCACACAGGAGGAGTGTTGCCTTAAAAATGCGGAGAGTTTTGGCTTGAATTTATTCTGGTACTCTGCAATGTATCTTGGCGGCACAAAACCCCTCAATGCATTTGATACGTCAGACATATCTCAGGTTTTTGAGGGGGATGATATTTTCATCTTTCAGTCGGCTATCTCAGGAATCACCAGGGTGAAAATACCGACTAATTCACCCTAATTGTGATTCGATATATAGTTATAATCAACTGCAGATTGATTTGTTTCTTCAATTTGCAAGCCACACATTTAAAATCCAATTTAAAATAATATGTTCCCATTATGGGAAAATTGTTGACATTCCCAAAACGGGAACATATATTATCTGCATGAGAGTTATCACGACCAAAACAATTAATGCGTACAGGGAGTGTTACCCTGAAGCAGATGGCTCTCTAAAGGTATGGGTGGCTCTCATAGAAGGGAATGAGTTTAAACATTTTCTAGAACTGAAAAATATTTTTGGGTCTGCGGACTTTGTCCAACCGGATCGAGTTATATTTAACATTAAAGGGAATCATTTTAGGCTAATAACCGCTGTTGATTTCGGCCGCCAGATTGTATTTGTCAAATGGTTTGGCCGGCATAAAGACTATGACAAAATAAATCCTTCGGAGGTGCAACATGAATATCCGCCCTGTTAATTCAGAACAGGCATACGATGAGGCTATTGAGCGCATTGAAACGCTCTGGGGTGCCGAGTCAGGTACTCCCGAAGGGGATGAACTCGATGTCCTGCTCACATTGGTTAGGGTATACGAAAAAGAGAACCATCCCGTTCCCCCCCCAAATCCTATTGAGGCTATTAGCTTTGTTATGGATCAAAAAGGCATGAAACAGGCCGATCTGGTACCTTACATTGGTAGCCGGTCAAAGGTCTCCGAGATTTTGAGGGGAAAGAGGACTCTTTCTTTATCAATGATTCGATCATTACATACTCATTTAAGTATCCCTGCAGAAATATTGATTATGGATGGAATGGATTTCCCTCTTGATGGGGAAGGTGTCAAGTGGGACAGCTTCCCCGTTGCGGAAATAGTTAATCGTGGCTGGGTAACGAGGCTTGATCCTAAAACTCAAGCTGAAGAGATTATGCGAGAGCTTGCTTCTCAGGCTTGTGCTGATACTTATTTAACGGATCAGAACCGTGCATGCTTGCGCCAGGGTGCCAGACGTAATGAAAAGGACGATCCCTATTCAGTAGATGCATGGATATTAGGTGTTTTAGCGCAGGCAGAAACAATTGAGACTGGAGTAAAATTCAATCAGAATATCCTGGATGAAAGCTTTATCGTCAAGGTGGTTTATTTAAGTGGATTAAAGGATGGGCCGCTAAGAGCTAAAGAATTTCTCCAGAATAAAGGCATAAAGTTGGTCGTTGTTCCTCATTTCAAGCGAACATATTTAGATGGGGCTGCCTTGATAAATATAAGAGGCGAGCCAATCATAGCGCTGAGCCTAAGATATGACAGGCTTGATAATTTTTGGTTTACACTTGCGCATGAATTAGCTCATTTAGTATTGGGCCATGTACACAGTGTAGAGGGTAAATGTATTATAGATGACCTCGATTTAATAGAGCCTCAAAATGAAATAGAGAATGAAGCGGATGAGTTGGCCAAAAAATCCCTGATACCAAGCCAATTGTGGAAAAATCATCCGGCCCGCAATACATGCAAGCTAAAAGATATTATAGACTTAGCCACAAAAGCAGACATTCACAAATCTATTGTTGCTGGTCGAATACGTTACGAGAGAAATAATTATCGCATTCTTTGGCCCCATGTTGGAAGCGGCATGGTTAGAAAATTATTCTTTACCTGATGTCATAAACGCTGCAATTTGTAATGACAAAGAAATCTCATTCAGGCTGATGAGCTGTGACTTGAGATACCATAATGGACACCTCCCGAAAATATTGCATCACGAAAACTGTGTTTTCAGCGACATATCACAGTCCCATCCAAATTTTTGATAAGAGAATAATACCTTAGAAATTAAGGCACTCTCAGGACATCCTATATTCTCTTTGTCAAAGAAAAGTCTACAGATTTTAAATATGTTTAATATCATTAAGTTAGAAGGATATACATTCTAAAGGCACACCTATCCATTTTTCTCTGACATAATTCAGCGATTCTCCCACTAATGACGAACCCTGCATCTGATCGTCAAGTTTCCTCCAAAAAACCGGCGGACAAGTATCCGGTATGCCCCATTTGTTTAGGGTTGCCAATCATCTCTTATCCAGAGTTTTTAAGTTCAGCCCCGCCTATAGGCAGGATAAATTGCCGGCGTCCCGCTTGGAAATTGGGATAGATTGGCGTTTTTTACGCACCCTACTATTGCTCGAATCGCCGCAGACGCTCTTTTTTGGAAGGATGGGTGGACCGGGTTGGGGATAAGACGCCCTTATGGTAACGGAAGCGTGATCAACACCCGGGTCCCTTTACCGGGGACGCTGCTGATATCGATGCGGCCTTTATGGGCGTCGATAACGGCTTTGCAGAGGCTCAGGCCCATTCCATAGCCACCGGTTTTGCGTGATCTGGAAGAGTCTGACCGGAAAAAGGGTTCGAATAGATGGGGCAGGGCCGCTTAGGGGATGCCTTCGCTGTGATCTTCGATGACGATATCGACGCTATTTTTTTGTTTGGCCAGCGATATCACCACCGGCTCTTTTGAGGTGCACGCCGGCCCCTTCGATCACCGGTTTGCTCTTGAACATCTTTCGGATTTTCCGGGAAGTATGCATTAAAAACCCCCTTTTGGCCGCACCCGGCCGACAAAAAAAGGAAACAGCGAACAGCAGGCTGAAATCAACTCATAGTTGACAGCCAATGTGCTTTTTATTTTTTTAACACCCCCTTTTATCAACGAATGCCTTTTGAACCCGAAGCCCGGAACGTTTCCTTTCACCCTCAGTCCTTGCCCTTGCTTAACACCGTGTGCGCTTATCCATTTATCCGCCTGATTTACTCTGTTACTTTCGAAAGCCGGCACATGAAACTTCTGCCCGAGGGCGTACCGATAATCGGATTACGCCGGTCGTCGTCGGTCAGACTGTTCAAGTTGTAATCCAGGCTCATCTCTCCCCAGCCCCAGGCAATTCTGATCAACCCCGGTCGGACCGCAGCAGATATTTTGGCGGCCATGACGATCCGGCCCCGAGGCGTTTCCACTTTTACCCGGTCACCATTTGAAATATCGTATGCGGCAGCGTCGCTGGCGTTCACATCGACGACGCAGCCCTGCCCGCCTTTTAGCAGCGACGGAATTTTTCTGAATTGCGAATGGGTAAAACGGTTGGTCCGGGCGCCGCTGATCCCCAAGACGGGATAGTCTTCCTTTTGGTCGAGGAAGCTGATCGGCTCCTCAAGATAGCCGTTGGCATAGGGAACCGGTACGAAACCGTTTGTCTCGAGCGTTTTTGAATAAAACTCCACTTTTTTTGAAGGCGTCTTGAAGCCACCGGTTTTATGCTTTTCAAAGGCCATCTCGGCGGCCATGATGCCAGCGGGATTTTCCCGCAGCATGTCGACCGTGATATTGGACGGCGCCAGCTGGTAGTCGATGGCCGCTTCCACCGTCTGCCAGGGGAATTCTTTCTCCAGCCCGATCCGTCGGGCCAGTTCGAAGATGATCTGCCAGTCCGGCCGGCTGTCTGCGATCGGCGCGATAACCTGATCCTGGATGCGGACCGGACTGTTGCGAAGGCAGGCCCGGTTGAGCTGAGTCTTTTCAAAACAACTGCCGGCAGGAAGCACCACATCAGCCATTGCCCCGGTTTGATTCATGAACATGCCGATCGCCACCAGGAATTCGACCTTTTCCAGGGCACGCCGCACCCGGCCCGAGTCCATCAGGGTCACCACCGGGTTGCCGGACTGCGACACCAGCATCCTGATGGGGTATGGTTTTTCATCCAGAATGGCATCCACCACGCAAGACTGCACTTGCCTGCCCCAAGTGTCACTAAATTCGTTGAACAAGGGGTAATCATCGGTAATCGACACCACCCCTTCAGGCAGCCGGTCTTTGAGTTGAATATTGCGGGCCGGCACCGGCTGAGGGAGATAGTCCCCGCCCTTTACGTCCAGGTTGCCGGTCAGCGCTCTGAGCATACCAACCGCACGGGTGGCATCAAAGGCGTCCAGCTGCATGTCCAAACCGTTGCCGTCCACAATACAGGCCGGACGGGTAATCGCATACACCTGTGCCGCTTCTTTTATCATGTCCGGGTCAAGCCAGATCTGCCGGGCGATTTTTTCGGCCGGGAACTGTTTTGCCGACTGCTTTAACTGCTCGAAGCCAACGGTCCATTGGGCAACAAAATCGGCATCATAAAGGTTCTGGAAAATAATTTCATGAATCATGGCCATGGCCAGAAGACCGTCATGGCCCGGTTTGATCTGCAGCCAGATGTCGGCATTGGCGGCCAGATAAGTCTTGACCGGGTCGACCACGATCAGCCGGGCGCCGTTCTGTTTGGCATGCAGGATCCCCTCGGCTGCAGTGGGATTGGTATCACGGTCGTTCTTGCCCCAGACCAGGATGCAGTTTGAAACTTTTACCATGGGCACGGTCATGGCGCCGTAAGTCGCCGTATGGGCAAACTCACGCCCCACATGACAGACCGATCCGTTTCCGATACTGTTGGGCGAACCAAAGGCATTCATCAACCGGTTAACATAATCCCAGGGCGCGCCCCAGTCGGCCGCCATGCCTTTCAGCCAAGCGACCGATTCAGCCCCGTATTCGTTTTTAAAGCGGTTAAACTGTTCGGCAACCGTATCCAGCGCGTCGTCCCAGGAAGCCTCTCGAAAGCCGTTGTTGCCATCCTTGATCAAGGGCTTGGTAAGCCGTTCGGGGGAATAGACGATATCGGCGGCAGCCTTTAATTTCGGACAGATCAATTGTTTGTCGTCGGATAAAAATGATTTACGTTGGGCTGAAATCAACCGGCCGTTTTCGATTTCAGCGACAATCGGACAGCATGATGAGCAAAAACGGCAGATGGTGTGTTTTTTCATGAAATCTCCTTTTAAAAAAATGCCTCCCGGCCATGGGCCCCTCGAACTATCTGGCGGCTTTTACGTAGCAGCTCCTGATCTGTTCAAAGTGGTTGTCGTGGGTGCGGATCTTCCACCAGATCCGGCCGTGTGTTTCCACGCTCCACGCCGGCAAGAGACGGTTCTGATACCCCTTTAAAAGTGCCATGACATTGTCAAGGCCTCTTCCCGAATAAGGTCCGTCGGCCTGTCCGCCCAGCCAGTCTTTTTCAGCGGCAACCTCCTGCGACCATGAAAACGGGTCGGATAAAAGAAACTGGGCGCCTGTTTCCGCGGTAACCCGATTCATTTCCTCGAGGTGTTTAATAGGAAAGGGAACTTTATCGACCAGATTCAAAGAGGCCAGTGACGAAACGGCCGCCTTTCGAAAGGGGAGCGCCAGAGCATCCCCCACAATAAATTCCACCCGGTCGCTGTTCCACGCCTCCGGCAGGGTCAGTTCGACCTCCCGTGTCAGATACCCCTCCTGCTTCAGAGCGACGGTCATGCGCCTGTTGATCATCAACTCCCGGGCGGCCCGGATAAAGGCATGCGCGTTGTCGATACCGATGACGAAATCACTCTTTTGGCTCATTTCAAAAGTAAAGCGTCCCACCGCAGAGCCCACATCGACGGCCAAACCCGAGTGATCGTTCATCAGACCCGCCCAGCGGCTATAGGCATCAGAGGCGTTTTCCTCATCCAGCAGATCCCCGTAATGGCTCCACAGGTAGGAGGATACGACCGACGCGGTTTCATATTTGTTTTCCACGGGTTGATTGGGATGAAAGGTTTGGGGATCCAGAACAGCCACCCCGTCTTGAATAGGATAAATTTTCCCGCATTGACGGCAGTTCAGCACCCCTTTTACGATATCATCTTTTTGTTCCTGATCGATGTGCGCATTCAGCTGGATTTCATCCGGCAGACAGGCGGGACAGATCAACATTTCCAAAAGCAGCTTCTTCATTAAAACCTCCCGGATTGGTCATGCTATACTTGTATTTCCGTGTCAGGAAACGCAAAAAAGGTAATGGAACGTGGCTTTACGGCTCGGATTTTAATTTATAAATTATCTGCAATCCGGCCGGGTTGTCAAGTCACGAATTGCCCCTGTGGTAGCCGGTCCAGATGCCGTTGTCGTGCCTGCGTACCATGGCCCGACCCCTCTCCTTTTTGGGCCGGATGATCAAACGCTCGCGTGAGCGCCGTTGCGCACCCAATAGATGATGCTGGCTGTAAGAAAATATATTCCGACAAATTCGATCAGCAGGTTAACAAGATAGAACCAAAGTCGATTGATAAACGACAAAGGAATAATGGCCAAAATGGCCACGAGAAAACAGCAGCCGATGGAGTAAAAAGTATAGTAGTATCCGCTCGAAACCAGCCCGGAGAGGAAGAACATACTGATATTTAATATAATCATCAGGTTGTTGAGCCGGGATAGGTTTGCCCAATATATCACCATATATTTTTCGTAGGACATTTCGGTTTTAGAATACATAACGTTTCCCTCTTCATTGACAGTTTTTTCCAAGTTGAATAATAATCCGATATTAAATTATGTGTCGATAAGGTCTTTCAAACCTTACAATTTAAAACCAATTTTTATGAAAAATCGGGATAACATTCGGGATCCCGGGTGCAGTTGGTAATTCAGCTATCGTTGGCCATGATAGGGGCGTTCGTGCTGAAAATGAAAATTACGGGTTATGCCAAGGTTATCCTCCCAATCACCAGCGCCGCTAAGAATATACCTGCGGTGCCCGAATCTATCAGGGAACACCCTTGTGTGATCGGATTGCAACCGAACCCGGGCGTCGTCATGTTTACGGCCGTTTTTCACCCGGTTATCTTGACCCGTGTTTTTATTGTTCACCCGCAAGTCCGATGGAGCCAAAAGCCTATATCGATGACCGGCTCGACTTTACATTGGATTTTCAAAATGATTATGATATCATCGGACATCAGATTCCGGCCATGGGATTTCTGGCGGATCAGATCGCGATCATGCAGCACTGCATGAACCTATTGAGCTCTGTGGAGTAAAGCCTAATGTTGAAATATCTCACGCGGATTATGGGAACAGTTATGGCGCTTATGCTTTTACTGAATACGTCTGCCCTAGCGGCCGAAGGCAGAATCGTCGTTGAAAAAATGGACAAGGCCGGGCTCGACCGATTGATGCAAGACCCCAACAACCAGAGCATGATCGTCGCCATGGCAGCCTGGTGTGGCCCTTGTCGCAAGGAATTGCCGACGTTGATCAAGCTGTTCGACAAATACAAGGATCAGGGTCTGAAAATGGTCGGCATCAGTCTGGATGCCAATGGACCGCAAGCCATGCAACCGATCTTAGACAAACTGCATGTGAGCTTTCCGGTCTACTGGGTCGGCGTCGACATGGCCCAAGTATACGATATCTATGCTATCCCGATGATTTCTTTCATCAAGAATGGTCAGGTTGTTGAAAAACTTCCCGGGAAGCGATCGCATGAAGATCTGGATCGAAAAATCAAAGAACTGTTCGAGTTACCCTGAAAGGGCCAGGGGGGGCTATGACGCGCTTTTAATCTTGAGCGGAACCGTTGTTGCCCTCTGACCAGCAACCTCATAGGAAATCGCGCCGAATTCGCACGACTGCTGAAGGCATTTCAAACAGCGGATACAATCCTTCTGGTTGGAACCCTCATAAAACTTCACACCCATCGGGCAACCGTGATAGCAGGACTGGCAGTGGGTACATCTCTCAGGATCGTAGGTCAGCCTGAAGACGCTGTAACGGTTAAAAAATGAGTAGATCGCACCCAGCGGGCACGCTACCCGGCAAAAAGGGCGCCGACTCACCACCATCCAAACGAGAAAGCCGATCAGGATGATAACTTTGCTGTAAAACAACCACCCGATCACCTCCCGCAGTTCAGGCTTCAGCAGCAGCATCGGCAACCCTGCCTCCAGGGTCCCGGCCGGACAGACGTATTTGCAAAACCATGTCATCCCGTATCCGAACTCATCGGCCGCTGCCAAAGGTAAAATCACTACGAACAGGGCCAAAAACATGTATTTGAAATAGGTCAAGAACCTAGGGATTTCGAACTTAGGGGATGGAATTTTGTGGATTAATTCCTGCATCAAACCAAAGGGACACAGCCAGGCGCACGGCATGCGCCCAACCAGGCTTCCGATCAGTCCCAGCATGCCGATTACGTACAGGCCCAGGTGAAAACGGCCGGCCTCGAAATTGGGTCTGGCAGTGGCCATAAAGGTCTGGAGCGCCCCCAGCGGGCAAGCGCTGGTGGCGGCCGGGCAGGAATAACAGTTGAGGCCCGGAGCGCAAACAGCTTTCAGGTCTCCCTGATACAGGTTCCGCGTAAACGGAAACCGCCAGTTGGCATTGCTCAAAAAGACCGCGAGTGTTTGAATCCAACGTCTTAAGTCCATCTTTACCCTTGGATTTTGGGCGCGCGTGCGCTAACCCGATTCCGATGCAGCTCAAGCAAATTTGCGTTGCTTTTTCCAGAACCACCTGGACTTCACCCAGATTGATACCGAGCACCAGCAACAGACAAAAAATAAGCATTAGAACCAGAGGTGTTGGCCGTATCTTTTGCATAATGTGCTTTCTATCCGACAAGTTGTCATCCCAAAATATTGGTGTCAAAGCCTGAATTGTGAATTAAATCAGGTTTGTGTTTGTCTATACCATGCAATCGTTTTGTCTGAATGCATTTATCAAGATCGATTTGAACGACTTTAGCAGATTTTTTTAATAAATCATCTAACTTGATATCTTTTGCCAATTTCAGTTTGTGAAAAAGAACCTATGGTGTCCCCGGAATTACCGCGTATATTCACAGGAATTGCCACAACCTGCTTGTCTTGTGCCGGCTTTCGCCTATTGTGTTAAAGGTGAAGGTCCGGTACCCCTCTTCGTCCTTGGTTAGACCGTTCTTTATTCCAATGCCTTCTTAATCATGGCAACCAATTGTTCCTTCTCAAAAGGTTTCTGAAGATACCCAGAAATACCATAAGAAACAAAAAGATCTTCCATGGTCTCTCTTTTTTTGGTCGACATCATAATTACCGGCAAAGACTCCCGTTTCTTTTCTTTTCTGATATGACGCAAAAACGTATATCCGTCCATACCCGGCATCATAATGTCTGAAATCACAAGATCGGGATTGATTTCGTCAATCAGATCAACTACATTCGCAGAATCTGAGGTCGTGACGATCTCATAGCCCTCTCCATCCAGAAACTTCTTAATCAGGTGACGCACCATTGCGCTATCGTCTGCGACCAAAATTTTTGGTTCCATGGTTTCCCTCCTGGTTGATAAGAATTTCATTTTAGGGGATGTATCGAAAAGTTTTGGTTTTGTATGGAACTCATTAAGACCGCTCTCGGAGGCGTAGGACTCCTTCTCGTAGAGACTACGCCTCGTAGAGCTCTACCCTCCGGTCTGTAAGCCCTACGGCTTCCTGCTCGTAGAGCCTACAGCTCGGAGAGGCTGGAAGCGGAGCCTGAGGCCAACATATGGAAGCCTAGCGGTTGCGGTAACAACTGAAACTCAGATACTAAAGGCGAGGCAGATTGTCAATCGCCTTTTTTTATCTAACCTTTCCAAATTAGGGCAATTTCGGGTAAAGTTCTCCCGTTGACCCCGACGGGTTGGCTGTTAAAAATAGGCTTCGACCGGGTAATCGGGATCGATCAGGTAGTCACCACTGAAAAGTGATAGGGGACATTCGTGCATAAAGTGCTTGATGTTCAATCTTGAGTATGAGAGTCACAGGTTATGCCAAGGTTGGCAAGATTAGATGCCCCTGGCGTGTTGCACCATGTCATGGGTCGGTATATTGACCGAGAGGCCTTTGTGAAATCAGGATTAAGATATGAGCGGACACAGTAAGGAAGTTCTTGTTTTTAGCAAACGATTCGGCCGTCACAGTTATGGCCCCAATCACCCTTTGAAGGTGGAAAGGCTCCGGTTAACCATGGATTTAATCGAAGCCTATGGGTTGTTCGATCACCCCGAGAGACCATGGGTGGAAGCCCGGGAGGCGGATGAACAAGACGTGCGTCTGGTCCACACTTCCGAATACCTGGAAGTCCTCCGTCAGGCCAATACCGGCCAGGCGCCGGCACAATCAGGGCAATATGGCTTGGGGAGCGGCGACAACCCGGTATTTTCAGGATTATATGACTGGTCCCTGCTGGTCACCGGAGCGACGTTGGAATGCATTCGCCAGGTAAGATATGAGAATCGCCGGATCGCATTCAATATTGCCGGTGGGTTGCATCATGCGCAATCCGCCCGATCCTCCGGGTTCTGTTACTTAAACGATCCGGCCATCGGAATTGCCCGAATGATTCAGGATGGTTTGCGCGTTGTTTACCTGGATTTAGACGTCCATCACGGTGACGGCGTTGAAACGGTTTTTTATAACACTGACCAGGTGTTGACCATTTCGATTCATCAAAGCGGTCACTCCCTTTTCCCGGGCACCGGATTCCTTGAAGAAATGGGGCAAGGGCCGGGCCGAGGTTTTGCCGTCAACGTACCTCTGGCTCCGGGAACCGATGATGATCTGTATCTTCGGGTGTTTAAAGAAACGGTTCCGCCCTTGGTGCGTGCCTTTGATCCTGATGTACTGGTCACCCAGCTGGGGGTGGACACCTTTACCACCGATCCTTTGGCCTCGCTGAACCTTACGACCGAAGGTTTTTGCAAGCTGATTCGAGAGATCAAGTCCTGGGGACTTTCTTGGGTTGCACTGGGCGGCGGCGGATATAACGTAATGAACGTTGCACGGGCGTGGACCTCGGCCTGGGCGATAATGAAAGGGGTTGAGCTGTCCGACGACCTGCCGGACGACTTTGTAAGCAAGCACCGGCAATTGCTGGGGAAAAACCTAAAACTTTCGGAACAGGCGCCTCTGATCAGCTCCGTCCGCCGGGAAACCGCTCAACGGGCCCGCCAACTGGCCGATTCGGGTGTCGCCTGGATTAAGGAAAATATTTTTCCGCTGGTGGGTGCCTGAAACCGGAGCGCCTGTCCTTTTTATTACTTTATATAAGAAATTAAACTCCGAGACTCACCGAGCCGCACCTTGAAAAGTCCTTGGATGATTTGAAAATATATGTTATTTAATTTTCTTAATAAAAGTTAAGGAGAGAGGTAATGCTTTTTAAAAAGGGAAACGATTTTGCAGAAATTACACAAGCAATATCTGCCGATACTAATGATACTGTATGGTATGTGCATACCAATCTCGATTGGGAAAATTTACCTGTTGAGTTCCGGGCCCAGGTCTCTGAAACTGATCAAGAAGGACTTGAAAAACTTAAAAATGCCTTGGTAAAATGGGCTGATCGTAAAGGATTTAAGCTAGTATTAAAAATATAACTATTTGTCTGAAATAAGAAAAGTAATGCGCGACGTTCGTGCAGAACGTTCACAAACCTTACCATATGGCACCTATGCCCCCACTCTATTAACAACGCTCTCATCACCAAGGCATGACAAATTAGCAACATAAGATATTGAATTATCATATGATATAGGAAGGAACCTCAAGCTCTATCCTCAGTGTAGTTAATTCCTTCGCATAAAAATACTATAATTATTGATGGTTAAGTGTAATTCTTAAGTTTTTCTATTACAAAACCTGTATGTCTTTCCCTTCATAAGCCCTCATGTATCAATCCGACCATAAACGATAATACGTTTAATATTAAATGGATAGGAAACATTTTCTGCTTGGCATTCCTATTGCATTAACTTCTCCCCTCCGAATCATAACAATCGGAGAAACAAACCATACTAGCAGCGATGATCAGTGTAAGTCCAGGTAAGCGCTTACGTTTGCTTTTTTTGGGTATCTTAATGAGTGTCGTCTATGGACTCTATTGATGAGCATAGATAGATTCTGGTTGTTTGACTAATATTGGCTTCAACATCTGTAAATGACATTTTGATAACGGATAAACGCTTATAGCTTATTGGCAATTTTTTTATATGAAGCCTCATTGCTGTATCTCCCTTCTCGCTGGAGACCTATTTCAGGCGGCAAGCAGCTTAGGATTTCGTAAATACTGAAAGGGTCATTACCTTCCAAAAAACATTATATAATCAGAGGTAGAATATGTTAAACACAAATGGTTCATACAACTTTAAGGCGGATATTTTTTTCCCGGGGCTGTTGATTTGCACTTTAATATCAGTAATAACATTGACCTGGTGGCAGGTGGAAGCCCTGCAATCCGTAGAATCCTTGAAGCTTGTGCAATCCTGGTCGACGATAAACTATTTAGGCGTTGGGTTAACCCTCTGGACCTTTTTATTGTTGTCATGGCGTATTTGGTTTGCCTGTCGTTACCGTTCCTATGCACCTCTATTCGACAGTGCCTTGCCTAATATCACTATAGTTATACCCGCCTACAACGAAGGCCGACAGATTCTGAACACTGTTCGATCGGTTATGAATAGTCGGTATCCGATGAAAAAAATGCAGGTGATTTGTGTTGATGACGGCTCACAGGACGATACGTGGGAATGGATGCAAACTGCCAAACAAGAGTTTCCCTGGCGCGTTCGGCTTATTCATCAGCCTTTTAACCGAGGTAAACGCCATGCGCTGATGGCCGGTTTCGCTAAAGCTATAGGGCAGGTATATGTAACCATTGATTCTGATTCAGAAGTGCTGCCCGATACCCTACGCCATTTGGTCAGTCCTCTGGCCAGTGATCCGCGTGTCGGCGCAGTCGCCGGCAATGTGCGCGTGTTGAATCTTGCCGAAGGCGCCATCCCTAAAATGATGGAGGTTTCGTTTACCAGCGGCTTTGATTTCATCCGATCCGGTCAGAGCGTCTATGGTGGTGTATTTTGTACGCCCGGTGCACTTTCAGCCTATCGAGCGGATGTGATCAACCCCCATCTGCCAAACTGGATCAATCAAACCTTTATGGGACGCCATGCTGCCATCGGTGAAGACCGCGCTCTGACGAACCTGGTCTTAGGTTGCGGTTTTCGTGTGGTTTATCAGCGTGAGGCCGTGGTATTGACCAAGGTACCCATCACTTTCACAGGTCTGCGAAGAATGTTGTTAAGATGGGCACGAAGTAACGTACGCGAAAACCTGGTGATGCTCTCCTTCATGATAGGTCGGTTCCGACCCACTGATAGCGGTAGCGGCTGGATTCGGCTGTTCAGCACCACCCAATTTATTCGTATGACCCTGGGCGAAGCCTTCAAGTTCGCTGTGATGGCCCAACTGCTGCTGCTTCCCGTGCATACGCTATTTATCTTGGCAGTGGCTTGTATCATCAGCGCTTCCTTACCCGCTTTGGTATATCAGAAGCGCTACGGCGGGTGGTTCGGCTGGCGCTGGGCGATCCCCTATGCTTTTTACTGGTTGTTCTGCTTGTATTGGATTTCGCTCTGGGGACTGCTAACGGCTTCCCGCTCCGGCTGGCTAACCCGCGGACTGCCAAACGTTGCTCCGCCGTCTATACTACCGACTGCCCTTCCAGCGACCGGCACGTCCAGAATATTTCCAAAGGCTGCCTGAGTGGCCTGATTTCTTCAATCATACCTCGGAAAGGAGTGGTAGCTTTAATGAAGCAGAAATTTGGTTTGTTTTTATCCTGGTATCCTATTTTAATTCTTGTATATAGAAGGCTTTGTAAATGAGCGACTCGCACACAAAATATCCGGGGTAACCGGCTAATCCAATAAAAGGAGCCAGGATGAAACGCTTATTTCCATTGGTCAAAAACCAACCAAAA
>CAXMTB010000073.1:13946-14205 GCA_964195835.1 uncultured Nitrospinaceae bacterium
CCGCTCTTACATGAAGGTCAATTACCAGCTGCCGGACAACATTCCGGATAAGCCGGCGGTAACAGAAATCCGGTTGAGCGTGGTGGATCAGCGGAACAACCCAAATCCGTTAAGCGTCACCGCCCGCGAAAAGCTAAAGAATTTTCACGAAAGCTATATGCTGATCATGGCGCCCAAAGGTAAAGACGCCCCCATTGCGGGGGTATACAATCTTATAACCTTGTTCGAAACGGTTTTCCGTAAGCGCCTGGATCAGATG
>CAXMTB010000074.1:0-14179 GCA_964195835.1 uncultured Nitrospinaceae bacterium
GCCCGCCACGCCTGAACGAGCCCAAGGCTCGCGATGGCGGGCAGGTCCATTTGCGGTTATCTATTTTCTAATTCCTATTTCCTATATTCTAACAGGATTGTTATTCACCGATCAGCTTTCGAAATTTAGAGATGGTTTCTTTATAGTCCGGGCTTTTGAAAATGGCCGACCCGGCCACAAAGACATCAACTCCGGCATCTGAAATATTTTTAATGGTTTTTTCGTTCACCCCCCCATCGATCTCTATAAGAATGGAAAGCCCCCGGTCTTGAATCATTTTTCGAAGGGAACGGATTTTGTCAAGGCTGTTGGGTATGAATTTTTGACCGCCAAACCCTGGATTTACGCTCATGATCATGACAAAATCCACATCTTCAAGGACCCATTCAAGGGCGGATAGCGGCGTTGAAGGATTCAGCACCACACCGGCACGCAAATCCAACGCTTTGATCATCTGGATAGTCCGGTTTAAATGGATACAGGCTTCCACCTGAACTGAAATCAGGTCGGCACCCGCTGTTGCAAAGTCTTCAATATACCGGTCCGGATTTTCAATCATCAGATGAACGTCAAGTGGGAGTGAAGTGATACGCCGTGCGGCTTCGACGATTAAAGGGCCGATGGTGATGTTGGGTACAAAATGACCGTCCATGACATCCACATGAATCCAGTCGGCCCCGGCTTTTTCAACAGATCGTATTTCATCTCCCAGTTTTGAAAAGTCAGCAGACAGTATTGACGGTGCAATATATTTCATTGTTGAATCTCCTGTACCGGATAATCCGAAAATCAATTAATATCAAACAGTTTTGTTCACGATATTTACACGATAAATACCCCATGTCAAGTGTCAGAAATCTACCCGCATGTCTCAAATCCCAATATTCAATTCAGCCGTCGTAGCCAAAGGCTACTATAGTGAAGTCGGCTGATCAAAACCTTCAATCCAAAAATAGGAAAGAGAAAAGAGGAAAGAGGACAAGGGAAACCGCGGATGAACACGAATAAACACAAATATTTTGAAAAATAAGAAAGTAAGAAGGTGGAAGAGCAAGAAGGTGGGAAGGTAAGAAGGTTGGCATATCTCAGAGCCTCCGACCTTCTGATTTTCTAACCTTCTTAACTTCCTGTTTTCCGAGACCTTCTCATCTTCTAATTACATTTGCGCCCGCCCGCCTCGCCTGAACGAGCCCAAGGCTCGCGATGGCGGGCAGGTCCATTTGCGGTTATCTATTTTCTAATTCCTAAAATGAACTTCCAAACCCGTCGTCATAAACCTGGGTCTTTATCAATTTGTCATCCTCGTAAAGAAAAACGGTGGTATTGTTATTATTGGGGATGATGAGCCAGATCTCCTCTCCGGGTTGTATGAATTTGTCAAATATGGTGTTCGAAACGCCAAAACTGTTTAACACCACCCGGATATGTCTTTTTAAAAAACCGTCGTTGACCCTGTATCTGAAAAAGCTCCCGCCAGGCGAACCCGCTAAATAACCATGGCTTTTCCTTCCGGGTTTTCTGTTGATGACAAGATTCACAGTACCGCCTTCAGTCACTGAATAACCGGATAACGGTTCTTGGGCAATGATGGTATTTAAGGGTTTGTCTTTGTAAAATACAGACTTTATTTTTCCGAGTATCAGATTGCTGTTTTCGATCAGGGGAATTGCACTGTCAAGAAAGCGCCCCTTAAGATCCGGCATCTTGTAGTCCTGTGGTCGAATTCCAATGCTAACAAGGAGGTTTACGCATTCGTTCCGGGTTATCATCGTGCCGGCAGAAGGAACCTGGGCAATAATCGAATCTTTTTTTATACGATTGCTGTAAGTACTGGATAATTGTCCCTGGCACAAGCTGTTTTCTTCCAAAATGATCCGGGCCTGTTGAACGGGCAGCTTTTCAAGGTTGGGCATCAGGATGGATTTTGGACCTTTTGAAATGATGATCCTGACATCCCGTCCTTTTTTTATTTCCGATCCAGGTTCCGGTTCTTGAAAAATGACATTGTTCTTGGGCATTTCGTTGCTGTATTCTGATCCCTCAATCTTTGTATTAAGTCCCAAATTTGTTAATAATTCAAGTGTATAAACAATATTTTTGCCTGCGAGGTTGGGCACTACCACAGTGTCCTCACTTTTTATAATCATTGTAAGGGTCAGGTAGGCACTTGCACCCACTACGAGGATAAACACAAAAAACAGAATAGCTATTTTTAATACTCGCGAGATCATTTTGCCCGTTTCATACAGACAGCAAAAAAACCATCCATGTTGTGGAGATGGGGGAAAGTTTTTAAATATCCGTTGCCGGTTAAAAGAGAACGTGCTTCATAAGGTAAACCGGCTGGATTTTTTTCTATAGCAAAATCTTTATGCTTATTCAAAAAACCTTTTATCACGGATTCATTTTCTTCGGGTTCCGTGCTGCAGACACAATAAACCAGGAGACCTTCAGATTTGACTTGATGCGCAAGGTTATCCAGAAATGTCGCCTGCCTTTTTGCGTGGCGAATCAGGTCCTTTTCTAATGTGCGCCATTTTGCATCCGGATTTCTTCTTAAAACACCAAGGCCTGAGCATGGTGCATCCAATAAGATCCGATCATATTTTTTAATGGATTTACCGCCGGCAGGATCATTCAGATCATGAGTGCGGGGTGTGACCATTGAGATTCCGAGTCGGACCATTTCAGATTGAAGGCGATGCAGTTTTTTCGCATTGTTATCCATGGCAATCAGTTTCCCACGGTTGTTCATCATCTGAGAGATATGCCCTGTTTTTCCGCCAAGACCGGCACATGCATCTAAAACCGTTTCACCCGGCTTCGGGTTTAAAAGAAATGTAACCAGCTGTGCGGCTTCATCCTGAACCTGGAACAGTCCGTCTTCAAACGCTTTCATTTCCGGGATGGATTTTTTTGGATTGAAGAAAAAGGCACCGTCCGTTGCATAGCTTGTACACTCAACCTTTTCCACATCTTTTTCAAGAAGTTTTAACAACGATTCGCGGTGGGTCTTCAGTGTATTGCAGCGAACGGTTAAAGGCGGGATGGTGTTGATTGCATCACAAAGCAAAGCGGTCTCTTCCAGGCCAAACCGATCCAGCCATCTTTCAAGCAGCCATTTTGGAAATGACTTGTTCACCGCCAATGCAGATACCGGGTCTTTGTTAATATCCGGAAATAAGACCTGGTGATATCTTTTTGCGGCATTTCTCAAAAGTCCGTTGATAAAGCGCACGACATAAGGCTCGGTTACAGATTTTGCCATTTCAACGGATGTATTTACTGCTGCCGATACAGGTATCCGATTCAAATAAATGATCTGAAAAAGTGCGATCCGCAAAATGTTCATCACTTTGGGATCGATTTGGCTCAAACGGGTTTTAGAGAAATAATCGATGACCCAATCGAGTTTTGCCCGCCACCGAAGAACGCCGAATACAATGGCTTGAAGCAATGCACGATCTTTCTTCGAAAAAAAAGTGTGTTGAGAGAGAACCTCATCCAATATGTTGTCTAAAGTTTTGTTCCCTTGATCCAGGGTGTTCAGGATATGTAGCGAAGTTTTGCGTGCGTTATTTACCATCAATTCTTTGGATATTCATATCAGTGTAAATGTGTTCCAGGGGGTAATTTATATCCCCGCAGGAAATCCTTAATTAAAAGACGCTTTCCAGACTCACCCTGAATTTCCATAATAGACAGAACACCTTTTCCGGTTGAGATCCACAGTTCATCGGGGAAGCTTTTTATTGCTGTGCCGGGAGAAGCTTCGGTATCCATAACAATGGTCTTGGCCTTGAAAATTTTAAGGCGTTTTTTATCATGAAAGGTAAAAGCACCGGGCCATGGCGTCATCCCGCGAATGAGTGCTTCAAGGGATTCGGCCGGCAGCTCCCAATTCATACGGCCATCATTTTTTTTAAGCATGGGCGCATAAGTGGCCTGGGTATGATCCTGAGAGATCGGATTGATATCGCCGGTTTCAAAAGCCATCAGGGTTTGAATGAGAAGGTCTGCGCCAAGATCAGCCAGACGGTCATGAAGGGTTTTCGAAGTGTCATCGGATGCTATTTCAAGTTTAGAAGAAAGGAGGATATCACCGGTATCCAGGCCTTCGTCCATTGACATCGTCGTGACGCCGGTCTCTTTTTCTTCATTGATGATTGCCCACTGGATCGGTGCAGGTCCGCGATATTTTGGAAGGAGTGATGCGTGAATATTAATGGTCGCAATTTTGGGTATTGTCAGTATGTTTTTCGGGATAATATGGCCAAAGGCAACCACCACAATAAAGTCAGGGGTGTGTTTTTCGATGCAGTTCGAGAATTCGGCTGTTCGGACCGAAGATGGCTGAATAACCGAGTATCCCAGATTCATGGCCGTTTCTTTAACCGGGGAAGGAGTGAGTTTGCGCCCCCGACCTTTTGGCCGGTCAGGTTGGGTAACGACCAAAGCTATATCTTGATCATTTTTATGAAGGGTCTTTAAAGCAGGCACCGCAAATTGAGGTGTGCCCATGAATATGATTCCGGTCTTTTTTTTCATTCTTTTTTTAAGTTTTTTTGTATTTTTCTCTTATACATCCCCCTTTTCAAAGAGCTGATGCGGTCTATAAACAAAATGCCGTTTAAATGGTCGATTTCGTGCTGAAGGACCACAGCAAGGAATCCTTCTGCTTCTATCCGTAAAGGTTTCTCGTTTCTGTCAACGCCCTCAACGAGAATAGCGGCTGATCGTTTAACGTCGGCCCTGAAATCAGGGACACTCAGACACCCTTCGCCCTCTGATAAGATACTCCCTTCACTCGATATAATCCTGGGGTTGATCAACACATGTAAAGATCGTTTTTCGTCCTTGGCTGAAACATCATAAACAAGAAGGCTTTTGTTAATCCCCACCTGTATTGCAGCCAAACCAATGCCAGGCTCCATGTACATCGTTTCACCCATGTTTTCAATCAAGTCCTGTATTTTGCCATCGATGTTCTCAACCGGTTGGGTCGGCTGGCTGAGGAATTTGTCCGGATATGTTATGATTTCCAGTATAGCCATAGGGTGATCTCTTTCATCTATATAAATCAATCCTTATTTGATTTTGAATCGTTCGGGTTAAGGATAGCACTTGTCTTTTCTTCATATGAAACCTGTAATATATTTACACTGGTAACCATTGCGGAAATAAGCCCCACAAAAATAACAGGGAATATTTGAATGGCATGATTTGCCAAAGTAAAACCGGCGGCATCCTTGGATGAAACCCCAAAAAGTAACAGGGCAAAGACACCCCCTGCCTCCCAAATTCCCCAGTAGCCGGGAACAGAAGGAAGTGCGATAAAGAAACAGATGATGATCATCATCGCTGTAATTTCAATAAACGACAATTCGATTCCCGGGCAGCCCAATGACACTAAATAATATGAAAAGGCTGCAAGACCCCAAATAACAACAGATAGACTGAAACAGGCACATATTTTCATGGGGTATTTGACCAGTGTAAAACCAGTGGCGAAATTTTCGACGACACTCACCACGGGGTCGCAGATTTTTTTTTGTATCTTCTTTTTAAAGTCAGGTCCGGCAAAAAAAAACATCCGTGGTATCCTTTTTATGAAGCCGTTGATCACATTCCGGGTTTTGCTGAACCCGACCATGGCTATCCCGATAATAAGCAGTAGAAGCAGTTTGAATGTTCCTTTGCCGACAGTCATAAGTGTTGTTTTATTGAGATGGTACTTGCCAAAAACAATATCAATATTCGGATCGATCTCAATTGTGGCAAGAAGCACCGCAAAGAGAATAATCAGAATGCCGACATCAAACACCCGCTCAGCGGCGACCGTCGCTAGACCGGTGGAAAATGGAATATTTTCCTTTTTTTGCAAAATGACAGGTCTGGCCACTTCTCCCACCCTCCCAGGAAGGATACAATTGATCATAAAGCCGATCATCAGCGGATGAAATGATTGCCAGAACCTTATTTTACCGGCCGATTCAAGTATTATTTTCCATCGATATGCTCTCAGGGCAAAGCTTAATAAAATAACCACAACAGCCGGCAGTATCCATACATAATTGATGGATGCAAAATAGATGATAAGATCATTAAACGGGACATTTCTAAAAGCCAGATAAAGCGCCAGAATAGAGACTGCCAGCCCCAGAATCAGTGGAATACCTATTTTTTTATTCATTCGAGTATCATTACAGATCGGATCCAAATAAAAACCGAGGATTCAGGGTTTAAGAAAGGATTTTGCGTGCTTTTGCAATATCTTTCTTAATCTGATCAGACAGTTCGGAAATATTCGAAAATTTTTTTTCATCCCTGATGCGCTGTACAAAATTCACCCGGATATTCTGGCCATATATGTTTTCATTAAAGTCAAGAATATGGACTTCCACTGAAAAAACGTGATCGTCAAAAGTGGGACTATAGCCAATATTGGCAACGCCTTGAAAAACTCCTCCCGTACAATCCACGGTAACAGCGTAAACACCGTTTTTTGGGCAAAGTTCGTCGTGCAGTGTAATATTTGCCGTGGGAAATCCAAGAAGTTTTCCACCCCTGTTGCGTCCGGTAGTGACAATCCCCCTGAGCTGATAATAACGACCCAATAGTTTTTGAGCCTCATCTACCTTGCCCGCCATGACAAGTTCACGTGTTCGCGTACTGCTGATTCGATCCGGCCCATTCTTTGATGTTTGAATCCAGTCGGCAACGATGACTTCAAATCCCAAATTCTTGGCGTAGGTTTGTAAAAGATCTATATCTCCTTCACGATTTTTGCCAAAGGTATAATCGTTACCCACGACAATGGCTTTCATGCCGATTGATTTTAACAGGATATCTTCCACAAATTCCTTTGCCGATATTGCCGCAAATTCCTTGGTAAAGGGGACGCATATCAAAACATCTACACCTGAGTTTTCAATGAGCTCGACTTTCTGTTCATATAGAGTGATGAGCGGCAAATGCCCGTTTTGTTTTAAAACACGGACCGGATGGGGGTCAAAGGTCATAACGATTGATGTGCCGTCAAGGCTCTCAGCCTTTTCGACCACCTCATGAAAAAGGGCTTGATGTCCGATGTGGACACCATCGAAATTTCCGATGGTAATTACAGCATTTTTATATGGTTTTTTAATCTTATCAATATGTTTAATGAGTTCCATTCTAATTTTTCCCGTTAACAAATATCGGCCTTGACAAAAATAAAAAAACATATATATAGAATATCCTTTATATTAAATCAATCTTAAATGATTTTATTCATGCCGAAGTGGCGGAATTGGTAGACGCGCTAGGTTCAGGGTCTAGTGGGGGTTTCTCCGTGGGAGTTCGAGTCTCCCCTTCGGCACTCTTGAGTTTTTAAGATTTATATTATATATGCTTTATCAAAAACCTCCGAATGTACCACCTAATACAAGACTGGTACAATTTGGGGGTTTTATTTTGTCCAAAAACCATGCTTGCTTATTCCGCAGAAATACCTCGTATTATTCTGAGCCTTTTCAATATCAATGACTAAATTCATTCAGCAAATTTATAATAATATTAGACAGGAAGGAAAAATGTCAACTCTATCCAAAACCCGATTGAAAAACATAATCAAGAAATATATATAATATTTCATTCATGATTTTGAGCTTGAGCAAGCCACAGGTTGAAGGTCGCGTTGTACAGGTATGTCGGGTTGAAAGGGCGTTATTTTTCCACGATTTATAACTTCATGACTTTAATTTGATCGCTGCCAAAAGAGCGTTGTTCCTCAAGGCAGCGTATAATATCATGAGCACCAAACCTTGTACTGCAAATGTCTCATAGTTCTTTTGTGTGTTCAAATGCAAGGCTCTTTTTAGAAATTGAGAAAACACACCCTGATGTTGTTGTGATGGATCTGGATCTGTATGCCAAGATAGATGGGATTGAAACTTCAAAAAGGATAAGATCTCAGTTTGATATTCCTGTGATATATATCTGAATTATGAGTCAAACAACAAGATATCACAACTTTTGTACCGGTTTCGTATTTTCCAGAGATATAGCGAAACTGTCGAAAAACCCAAAAAGGGTAATTAGTAGATTTTTAAGTGGTTGATATTCTTAAAGGTGAAGCTCCCTAAGATTGATGGATATTTAATATTATTTTGTTTTTTTAATTCCAATAAATCCTGCTATCATCAATGCTATACCCAAAAAATATACGTACCTTCCATTAGCTATAAAATAATATCCAGAAACAAATAGAACAACTCCTACGATCCCTATGATACAAAACAGATTTCTCATATTGTTTCCAAATTCATTATTTCAATTAAGATGCTTTAAAAGATATGGAATTATTTTGTAAAAACTGAAATTCCATCTTACATCTCAAAATTTTAGTTCAAACTAAATCTGACACTACTCAGATATCCATTACGTATTTCAGGAGAATGATTTGTGTGATCGTGGAAAAGTATCTGTAAAAATCGCTGCAAGAGTTTGAAGTGAACTAAAGTTTAAAGTGAGCTAAAGCCCGCCCTGGTGCGAATCGTTAATATTTTGATTTGACTTA
Organism: uncultured Nitrospinaceae bacterium; assembly: GCA_964195835.1. Lineage (GTDB taxonomy): Bacteria > Desulfobacterota > Desulfobacteria > Desulfobacterales > UBA11574 > UBA11574. The sequence continues at coordinate 8,561 of CAXMTB010000074.1, forward strand.
TATATCAATACAAACATGACTTTTTTGGTATAGAGTATTGGTGATCGGTCTGGGCCAGGATTCTTTACTTTTTATTTGTTAACATCACTTCAGCCCTGCTTTGCGCAAAACGTCCCTTATGCCTTTTTCAAACCAGATTAAATTTTACCTCTTTCACGCGCCATCCTCAGATAGGTTTCAAATGTATTTTTAGGCGGCACATACTGGTCGGCACCATCTTTTTGCTTAAGGGCTATGGCATCTTCAGGACATTCGGTCACACACAATCCGCATCCGATACACCGGTCAGGGTCAACCCGGGCCGTGTCCTTCACTTCAATGGCGTCCATCTGGCAGCGATCCACACAAGCTTCACAGGCAGTGCAGTCCTCCATGGTCACTTCGGCATAATAGTTAGCATGCACCACTTGGGCCGGACGATCCAGTATTTTTAAATTTTTCAGTATCTGGCAGCAGCACCCGCAGCACAAGCAGATGTTGCTCGGTTTTTGGGCGTTGCCCGGCTGAAGCACCAACCCGGCTTCCAAGCCGCTATCCAGAATGGAGAGGGCCTCATCCTGGGTGATGGAACGTCCCAGGCCGTTCTCCTCGTAATAATAGGCGCCGGTGCCAAAGATCAGGCAAGCTTCCTTTGGTTTGTCGCAGCCTTTTCCCACCATCTCGTGTTCCCTACGGCAAATACACGGTGAAACCACGATTTTGGATTGCTTTTTAATAATTTTTTCGGCCATTTCATAGGGCATGACCGACATCTCGGCGTTGATGCTCTGAGAAATCGGTACAACTCGCAACTGCTTGGTTTCCTGTTTAAACCATCTCGTTTTGGTTAAGTGAGGCAGGTATTCGTTCACGTCCCGGATCAGGCCTTCGTCCAGATCGTTGAGGTGGTATTCCCAAATCCCGATTACGAACTGAGCGGCCATATAGTGTTTTTCACCGCCTTTAGTTGAACGAAAGATCAATCCCTTTTTAGACATCTCCTCCAGCATCGGAGCCAGTTCGGCTTCATCTCGGCCCATCCGTTGGGCAATGGCCGCCACCGGCTCCGGCATCATGGCCAGGCCGGGAGCGATCTCCGCCTCCTGTTGCGAAAATAGTCGTTTTAGAATCCGCAGTTCAACACCGGTCTCGGTCGGTGGAAACCCGGCCGGAAGATCATCCAAATAATTTGCCAATCGTTGATACACATCGGTCATTATATTTCTCCTTCTCATTTATCGGATATCAAATTCAAACTGTAAATATCAAGTCAAAATCGTTTAAAAGATATCCATTCCTTTTATAGACGGAAGTGTTTGTTTTTTCAATCGCTGAATAATATCTCTACCGATACTTTCAACATCTTTGTCCGGCATGCCGCACACAGTGAAAACCGCATCCCATTTTGAAACCACCTCATAAAATTCAATAACGACATCCAGAGCCTGTTGCCTCCGTTTTATCCCGAAGTGTTTGGCTTCTGCCAGGAGTGTTTCCAGATCTGCCGGCCATCAAGATTACCGGAAATGTTTCTGTATCAGAAAGCAGTTATACATTGAATAATTACTTTTTTTACGCTGAAGGCAGCGTCTCAGCTAAACGAACATTAGATAAACAGATAATAGCTGAGCACTTTTTTAAAGTTAAAGGTTCTCATCGGTCAAAAAAGCAGGCGGCTCTGAAAGCTCTTGAGGAAGCCGGTCTCGAAGCCGGACACGAATTGTCTAAGATGATTTTAGAGAAGGAAACAATGAAGTAAATGACACAATGGATGTCGAATAAAAGTAACGGATTGCTTGGCGGTTGAAGGATCACTTAGCATGCCGCAGTTAACTCAATCCTTCATTGGTATATAACGTTCATGCAGAACGTTCATGGTGATCCTGAAAAGCTCCGAGAACCTGTAATATCTGGAATGCACCTCAGCATATCAAGCCACCGCCGTTTTAAAAGACAACAACTCCTTTTAAAAATTTTTTATGCAGATTTTAGGTACAATTAAAACTCATGACCCCTCAATTATTTAAGGAGTAATAACGCTCCGCATTTATCCTGGGTTGCAACATCGAGGCGCGCCTTGCAGCGGGTCATGGCCTGGCCGATTTCATTGACGGCTTTCTGTGGTGTATTGTTTGTTTCGCTGAGGTGAGCCAGTATCACATATTGATGTTATTTAGATTGAAATGATAAATAGAATATGTATTATAATCAAAAAAGTTTGTGATTTCGAGCTTGTCACGTTCTACACCAGCAATAGGCAGAAGATGGTTCAAGTTTTTAAAAAACATGGATCCATTTGATGTCGGTTGTTTATTTGGAGGATATTCCAATGACGATGAAACCGGTCTGCGTGGATTTAAAGAAAAAGACCCACCAAGTTAAAAGAAAAAATGATAAGTGCAAGCGGTTGAAGTCAGGCCTACAAGGAAAAGGTTTGCAACTGGAAGCTATAGTGGAAGCATTTGACGGGCTGATATATTTATGCTCTCAAAATTACCGTATCGAGTTCATGAATGAACAGTATGTCAATCGCATTGGACATGATGCAACCGGACAAATATGCTATAAGGCCTTGCATCATCGTGATTCCATCTGCTCCTGGTGTCTTAATGATCGAATTTTTAATGGTGAAACCGTCCGGTGTGAAGTTTTAACGCCAAAAAACAGCTGGTATTATGTCGTCAGTACCCCGATATACCATTCAAATGGGTCCATTTCCAAATTGGCGATGATTATGGATATTACCGACCGCAAGAAAGCCGAGGAACATATAAAACATAAAGTAGAGGAACAAAAATTGCTTCTCGATAATATTCAAACTCAGATCTGGTATTTAACCGATGAAAAAAGCTATGGCGCCGTGAACAAGGCCCATGCCGAATTTTTAAACCTAAAGGAAAAAGACATCGAACACAAAAGCCTTTTTGATATATTCAGCGAAACCGAGGCCAAGGTGTTTCTTGCCGGCAACAAAGAAGTCTTTGATAAAAAAATAAAAGTTCATACGGAAAAATGGGTGGTCAATGGAAAAGGAGAAAAACGACTGTTATCGATAAATAAAACGCCGAAGCTGGATAACAATGGAAATGTGGAATACGTTGTCTGTTCTGGAGAAGATGTCACCGAGTACCGAAAATCCGTGGAACTTTTGCTTGAAAATAAAAGACGTCTCGATTATGCCATGGAAGCGACCAGTGATGCTTTATGGGACTGGAACCTTGTTACCAACGAAACTTTTTTCAACCCCTGTTTTTATACAATGCTCGATTATAAGCCCTATGAATTGCCACAAAGTTTTGATACATGGGAATCATTGATTCACCCGGAAGATAGGGCGTCTGCAATAAAAAAGTTTAATAAATATATTAAAAATGCAATCGGATCGTTTGAAGTGGAATACCGTTTAAAAACAAAGCAGGAAGAATGGCGATGGATTATGGCCAGAGGTAAAGTGGTTGAGTGGAATGAGGATAGTCGTCCTGTTCGGGTTGTCGGCACACATGTCGATATTACGGAGCGAAAACTGAATGAAGAAGCGTTGCGAATTAGCGAGGCTCATCTTCGCGAAGAAAACATAAGATTAAGGGCATCTTTTAAAGGGGCCAATAAGTTTGGCAACATCATTGGAAAAAGCAAGAAGATGCATGACGTCTACAATACGATTTTAAAAGCCGCTGTATCCAGCGCCAATGTGATTATCTACGGGGAATCCGGTACCGGTAAAGAGTTGGTCGCTCAAACCATCCATGATTTGAGTAGCCGCGGCGGCAACAACTTTGTAACCGTGAATTGTGGAGCTATCCCGGACAATCTTTTGGAAAGCGAATTTTTCGGATATAAAAAAGGCGCGTTTACCGGTGCGGATACGGATAAACCCGGTTATTTGGATAGTGCCGACGGCGGAACGTTATTTATGGATGAAGTGGGTGAACTTGACTTAAACATGCAGGTAAAACTGCTTCGAGCAATTGAAGGAGGCGGGTATGTACCCATAGGAAGCAGAGAAATAAAGAAACCCAATATCCGTATTATTGCGGCAACCAATAGAGATATAAAAGAAGGTGTTGAAAAAGGGCAAATACGTGAAGATTTTTATTACAGGGTACATGTCATTCCCATCCACTTGCCGCCTTTAAGGAAACGAAAAGAAGATTTATCTCTGCTGGTCTATCATTTCCTGCAAGAATATAGTGATGATAAAGACATTCCGGCAATTCCGAAGAACAGAATAGAATCCATGCAGAGCTATGACTGGCCGGGAAATGTCCGTGAGCTTCAGAATGCCATACACCGCTATATTACGTTAAAAGAAAACGATTTTTTTATACCATCTCATAAAACGGAAGATCCGAAAATTATGCTGGAAAAAATAAGAATCCAAAATAATCGGAATCCTAAATTACGCAACTTGTTTCAAGATTTTGAAAAAGAATATATCAAAAAATTGTTGCAAGACTACCAGTGGCATAAAACCAAAGTGGCTTCGGTTCTGGGTATTGATCGTAAGACTTTGTTCAGAAAAATAAAGACCTATGGAATTCAATAGTCTCAAATCGGGACATTTTGTCCCATTAACAATATTGGCTATATTTTCAACAGGTAACTCTACCCCTTTTGCAATCTTTGGGACATTTTTGCCCCTTCCCTAAAACCCCTTGTCACATATTTTCACTTCTGTTTATTGGATTTTTACTTCCATTTCAGTAAGATATCCACATCTCATTTTATGGCATAGATATTGCGTTAATTGTTCATCATATGATCCGATTGTATGGGGGGTGCTTAAAAAACGATTTGCTTTTAAAATTCAGGAAATAGCCAAACGATTCCTGAGAACCAATGGACTGTTTAATTAAACATCCGAATAGGGAGGTGAGTTCCATGGAAAAAGATTCTGTTTTTAACCTGGGAAGGATGAGGCTTTCGGGGAATCAGGCCATTGCCCGGGGAGCTCTAGAGGCAGGTGTTCGGGTAACCACCGCTTATCCAGGAGCGCCCATCTCAGATCTCCAGGGGAGCTTCGAGCAATTGGCGGGAAACATCCCCAAGAAGAACGCTTTTACCAACAAAGTGGGTGAAGCGCTGGAGCAGGCCGGGTACCAACTCGCCGCCCATTGGGGAACCACCACCAACGAAGATAACTCCATAGCACTGGCCCTGGGCGCCGTCATCTGTAAGGCCGACTACAAAGAACGAGAATTTCTCACTGAACAAGAGTGGGACCTTGTTTATGGAGATACGGTTTTTGCCCAGGACGAAGAAAAGCGGATTCCTGTGGGCTCTCGAGTGATGTGCTCCTTCAAGCACCTGGGCGGTAACACCGCGGCTGATGCGCTTAGGGTTGCGGTTAATGTCGTCCCTTACACCGGTGGACTGGGTCTCGCTTCGGGAGATGACCGTCAAGGGACTTCATCCCAGACCATGCAGGACAACAAGGTGCTTTACGGTTTCCACATCCGGATACCCACCCTGGAACTTCATTCCCCGCGCAATGCTCACAGTACCGTTAAAAATTGTTATCGCCTTTTCGAGGAACTCGGCGTCCCGTTTGCGGTGGTGATGAACTACGATCTCTCGTACCGGGAAGTCTCCGTGGATCCGGTGATGGCCCTGGACATGACAGCCAACCAGCGGCGCAAG
>CAXMTB010000075.1:0-14134 GCA_964195835.1 uncultured Nitrospinaceae bacterium
CACCATCATCTGATCAGAGTTTGACTGTTTTTATACGCACCCCACCTGTTGAATTGTGCATGTACAAATTGAATTTTGCATGCACATACTCAAACTCACTGAATCCAGTAGCTGTCTCCATAGGAATTTGTGAATAAGTTGGCCGGAAAATATCGTGCGGATGTTTATGAACTTATTAAAAAGTATCAATTTAAACTCGCCGACTTCAGAAAAAAATAGGATGACAATCCTGCATTCGTGCCATCCTTAAAACCATCCCCTTCTCGTTCCCATTCAGCTCAAATATTTCACAGTATTCGTGGTTGAATACAACAACACCTAAATTCTCTACAATTTTACCCATACATATATCATAAAAATGAATAGGGACAAACCCCGCAAAAAGGATTTGCCCTATTGAAAAACGATATCACAGGTTCTGACCCCACTGTTAGGATGTTGGATACATAGCAGAAATTACAAGTCATGAATTTCATGATTCATAAGAGGATTCGTCTATGGTCTTTAGATACAATCCATTACCGGTTACCTGAAGGTAAAATACTGGATATTCTGTCCAAGCGCCTGTGTTAATAAACCTAATACCATTGAAAACTATATCCTCTGGGTAGTGAGTATGGCCACAGGTAACCGCTTCATATCCATTTTCCATGGCACAATTCACCGCATTCATCATTACATTTTTACGGAGAAACTTGTAAAAGAGCCCCCATTTCTTGGCATATTTGGCCACATGCACTGGTCTTGCTCCCAATTTCACCCTCAAATCATGCATCAGTTTAAAAGCCTGCATGAAAGCTTGGTTTCTGGGCATGATCTCGTCAAAATCGTCTCCATGGGCAATTAATAGTCTATGCTCTAAGTTGTAAATACGTGTAAAGTTGACTTTCCCAAAACCTTTTGGCGCATACCCATTATCATGGTTTCCTCGTACCCAAACGACCTTTTGATGGTAAGATTTCTGCTCAATAAGGTCAAGGATCCGCTGATGCGGTGGCTTTAAATTCTTATAAGGATTGTCTATAATATCCCCATTTAATATAAGTTCATGATCTTCAGAAACATTTCCGAGAAAACGCTCGAAGTCGTCATATAAAAAATGGCGAGATCCTATATGCAAATCGCTGACAATGATTGCGTTCATTTCATGCAAAGTGAATTTTTCTCCAATCCTTTTGTTTTGCTAAAAATAAGGCAGGATCATTGCTGACCCTGCCTTAGCCACCTTGAAAGCTTCTTTTGTTTCAAGGCATCCTCCGGTTCGGTGAGCCATCAATCTGATTGATTTTGGAGTCGTCCGAACCAGGAATTTCTTGATATGTACTGTCCCTATTAAGAGCACATACCAATCATTTTAATGTGAAGGTTTCCCTAAGTGGCGTTATTAACGTCGGTGTATGTTAAAATTATGTATAAATAAATACGAATGACAGAAGTATAAGATACACGCACGCCAGAATAGCCATTTATAAAGTGCCACCTTTAATCTGCTACAAATTCATGACCATTTCTACCGACAAAGGTAATGCCATGGAATTGGTTTTTAAAAGTACCAAGTTTCTTTTGAAATACTTCTCTGCCATAGGGATGTATGCTCTTAAGATCATTGGTATCAATGAATATTTCATAGAAACCTTTGCTATGCTCTGTTAACGTGTGGATAAGCTCATATGCAGAACCTCCATCAAAATCACCAGACAATCTCAGGTGGAGGCTATTTCTGTTTTTAAATGAAAAAATCTGGAAATTAGATGCCATGAATTTACTTCCTTGATAAAGATATTAGGCTTAAAGTTCCTGAATATATCAATGTTCTTAATTTTCGTCTTCTATCCCTCAATCATCAAAACCATCAATGCTACGGGCTTTCGGCTGACAAGCACCCTAAGCGCCTTGCGCCAGCCGAACTCCCTTGCAATTAAAATGATGTGTTTTTTGGTGACTACGCCGGTCATCTATCGAACTCTTCCTTTTTGAAAATAATAAGAATACCTTTTAACTATCATCAAGCAGAGTCTTGAAAACCTTTTGAACAATTATCTGCAAAAGTTGGGCCACAATAGTGTGATATTGCTTGATTTGCTATAAAGTTAGCTACTTATATCGAACTGACAAAACAATTCATCTAAATATTGTGAAAATATTTACATACTTTTTCTGTAATATGGGTATCATTGAAACTGGAAAGTTATCGCAGAATTTTGCAGGAGGGTTGCGTGTCACCAAGCTGCTTCGGCAGGTACGAAGCCTAACGGGAAAATGGCTATTTAGTTTTATCAAGTTTGGACGATATCACAGGTTCTGAACCCACTGTTAGGATGTTGGATACATAGCAGTAACATGCAATTCAGCCCTAAGAGCTGGGATGGATGATATCACAGATTTTTTGAGCCTCTAATTTTTGCCGATATGTTGAAAAAATCCAAACTATTGGAACACGTCAAATCCGCGTGCTTTCCATTACATGTCACCACTAACCTCTTTTCCGCTTTTTGACCATATCACAAATTTCGGATGTTTAAATATAGATAGAAGAATCAAGACAACTATCGTTTGGTGATACGGTATTATGTTATCACAGAAAAATCAAGCAGCTGATACTTGGACGTTATTGCAGGTATCTCAGGTCCGCGCTATGTTGGAGATATCTGAAATCTTAACGCTGCTTTTCAACCGCAGCGATTAACTGTCGACTGCAAGAGAAATGTTAGATTAAGATGCTTTAATAAATCAAAAATCCTCTTGTTCACTATTCAAAGGGCTTTTTCCCAACTCCCATAAGACCTATCAGCAATAGAAGTTTACCTAAATTAACTGTTAGTCTATCTCAAAGTCGAAGCACAACGAACCATTCCCCTCGTCGCTGAACTTAGCCTTATGGGATTTCAACATCCTGATCATTTGATAATTAGATGAAAGAACGCTACCTCTAAACACACGAATACGATTTTCACGTGCACGGTCAATAAGTGCTTTTAGCAAGATCATCCCCACGCCTCGCTTTTGAAATTCGTCGATAACTGTAAGGGCGAATTCCGCCACATCCGGTTCTTCATCTAAGCGAAAGTATCGCGCAAGACCAATGCAACGGTTTTTATCCTCTTGGATTTCGAGTGCGGTCACAACGACTCGATTTATACTGTCAACGTCTGTAAGGTTTTTCAATTGGGCGTCAGAAAGTGTTTTTAGCGGTACAAAAAATCGTGAATATCTTGACTGCGCCGATAGTTCATCAAATCCCTGTACGATGCAGTCCTTCATACATGGGTCATTTTGACGAATCAGAATAGACGTGCCGTCCTTTAACTTTGTTTTGAATTCTGTCTGTTGCATTCGACCTTATTAATATCCACTTGTGGAAATTTCCCTACCACATTTGTAAGAATCTAACATTAGATATTGATTCGCTGTGAAAGAATTACAACCATAAATTAGGAGGATTCTCATAAAGGATCTCAAAAGATATTGTTTGTCAAATAATTTCTTGTAAAGATTAAAGGTTTATTGAAGCAATGCAGACACATTGAGACTATAGCACGAAAATGGATTTTTTAAAAACGTGTGATTTCTTTTGGGTATCACATTAATTCAGGAGGTTGATAGTCTTAACTTATTGCAGACATCTAAGATTTTGAAGTTACAGTTCTAAACGAAATCCGATCCCTTCATAGACAATAACTCAATTGCTAATTGGCTATACGTTTGTCTTCAGTTAAATAATTAAGGGGCGCTTCAACATTTTCTCATAAAGCTCGATATATTGCCGAGCAGTTGCGGCATGGGTAAATTGGGCGGCACTTTCGGTCATGACCCTTTTGATTTGCTTTGCCTTTGTACGATCGGGCAAATTATAAAAGTTCATGGCCTGGTTGATGGCATAGAAGAGGCCATTGGCGTCAAGGGTTTTAAACAAAAAACCGTTGCCGGCATCGTTTTCAACATCCAGATCACTAATCGTATCATGGATCCCTCCGGTATCATGGGCCACCGGAAGAGAGCCGTAAAGCGGTGCTATCATTTGCGGAAGGCCGCATGGTTCAAAGCTTGAAGGCATCAGGATAAAATCCGAAGCCCCGTAAGCCAGATGTTCCAGATTGTTGTCAAAATCGCAGATTGCCACGCGTCCCTGAAATCCATGATAATTCACAATGTCTCTGAATACAATCTGGTAATCACCATTGGCGACAAAGACGATTTGCAGATTCTGGTTCCAGTATTTCGAAATAACCTGGTAAAAAATTTCCGATAGCAGTTGGCATCCCTTTTGAACCGGATCGAGCCGGGATGGCCAGAAGAAGACGGGCGCTTTCTTATCTTTAATCAACCGCAATTTTTCCTGCAAAAACAGCTTGTTTGCTCGTTTACCCGCGACATAGTTTTCAGGGCTATATTTTTTTTTGAGTTTTTCATCTGTAGAAGGATTAAAGGAGGGATCGGGCGCATTCAGTATGCCAACGGCACAACCGGCATTATTTTTAAGGGTTAGTTCCTCTCGTATGTGAGGCTCGACAAAAGGATGCTGCCCGTTAACGACCTCCTGCAGAAATGTTGGGCTGACAACATTTACAAAATGAGCGCTAAAAATTCCGCTGGTTAGCAAATCTACAGGATTTGTATCTCGCCCGCTCCAATAGTTTGTCGCCATATTTTCATAATACAAATTTTGCCAAAACTCGGCGGCATCGATACCCCTGTCCTCAATATAGGCCAGTGTTGTTTTTACTGTGTGTACATTGTGAATGGTAAAAAGGCATGGAATTTCCATCTGCCTGGACATTGCCGGAATTAGACCGGTCATCCAGTCGTTACAATGAATCAGATCCGGTTGAACTTGGGGGACGACATGGCTGATTACCTCGCGCTGAAACGCCAGGGCGAGTTTAATGTTTTCTTCTCCATACGCAGAGTACACACGGTTGATGTAATAAAAGGCCCGGTCTTCTGCCAGATGGATGCGATCATCGGGCATTTTGCGATGGATTCTACGGAGCTCTTTTTTTAAAACAGGGGCCAGCCCGTTACTGAAGATGGCGCGGTAGTCCGGAAGGGCGACGTGTACATCGGCTCCCTGTTCAAACAGAGCGCTGATCAGTGCGGCCGAAACGTCAGCAAGCCCCCCTGCTTTGGCTGTAAAAAAAGAGGCCAAACCACCCATGCGGTCCGGCAGATACGTTACCTCCGGCGTTACTATCAGAATGCGTGGATTTTTGGATTGGTCTGCCATTTCTGTTCTGAATTATCTAAATATTACGCCCACGTGATAAGCCCAGGGACAAAATTTATGTCCTGACACTTTTTACCGTTAGACTTGGGTCATCGATGTCCTGACATTTGACAATTACCGTATAACCGGCATCATCAAGGGCTCGCATGCATCGTTGCTGAGAGTCATCAGGATTGCCGCAACAGGTGGCCGGTTCAACATTGATAACGCTGTTGAAGCCTTGCGGCCATACCGGCATCGATTCGCCTTTCTTAAGGAAAAAACATTTGGCTTCAAAATGGCCCACCTCGCAAAGCGGGACTGAAGTGATGGCAAACAAGCAACCTCGATTAGGGTCATAAATAACGGTTAATTTTTATTCACAGATTTTTACAGATACCTTACCAGTATTTGGGCTATAAACAATTTAGCAGGGATTGTGATATCTGTAAAGATTTTAGGCTTGAAATAGCAACATTATGGTATCAACAATAAAAAAGCAGGACCATTTTTGATGACCCTGCCAATACGATGACCCCCTAAGATGCCGTTATTTTCTCCTGAAAAGATGCACGCACACCCGAGAAGCCTTTTAGATGCCACCCCTAACTTCTTTTTTAAGATATAACCTTTGGAGGCCTTCAGACCATCTCATGGTTTATTATAGTTTGTTGAAGTTGGGTAGGATCTAAAATAATATATCGTAGGTACTTCCCTTTGTCAAGACCTTAATGGAGACTGATAAAGATGTAACTGGATATGTCAATTTGTTGGAGTTGAATGTAAAATAAAAAAGCGAATATAGGACGTTTCGCTTCAAACCTATCCAGTCCAGCGAATTATCGGTGAAAATTGAAGATAACATTCCAAAGCATGCATTTTTAAATCTATTGCAGATTATTGGAGTGTTAATCGGAAACACAACATATTGAACCAGACAAGGCTTGCAAAAATAGAAGATTGGGAATCCAAATCATAACCTCAGTTTTCCCACTCTTATAAGAAAAGTCACCAGAGAACAAGGCGAGTTTTGAAAAAGTTATTACGGCCAGAACGTTTAACAGAAATTTCTGCTTAAATGTGAACTCGAACTCAGGTGATACCTTGCAAGTATCACCTGATACTGATTCTTTGATATCGAATGGATATCACAACAATTTAAGGATGTCCCTAAGTTGTGATTTCTTGCCAAAAGCACAACCTGAAACCGTGTCTCGTTCAGTACATATATCCTATTTCTTACAAAAATGCAAAAAGGCAAACCCACGAAAATGAATTTGCTCTTTATGAAAAAACGATATCACAGGTTCTGAACCCACTGTCAAGATGTTGGATACATTGCAGAAAGCACAAGGTTGGTTCAGGTTGTGATATGGTATGAATATCTGGTAAAATTCAGCCCTTTGATATTTGCTGATCATTGCAGATATCACAGGTTATCCGAGGGTAATATACGTTGGATATCTCAGTGTGATAATAGTAGCCCTTTTGTACGCATTAAGGCGCTGCCTTGAAGGGGCGTTAGATGCCCACTGCCTTTCTCACCAAGTAGGCCTTGGCTCGCATGCTTATGGTTTTTTCAGGATCCATGAACACCGTGAAAGTGAGACTTCTTAATAGCCCAAATCCAGACCTCTCGGTCCAATTTGCTACCTGCCGGACATCATGCCGAAACATAGTTACGCTTTTTCCTGACTTCGTATGCTCAGCTCCCACCTCGAACTCATGGTGCTCATCTTCAGCTCTGTCAGCAACAACGAAGACAAACAAACCTCCCTTGCGGAGGATCCGAGCCGTTTCCTCAAACACCGAGGACAAATCACTGAAAAAGATCATCACGCCAACACAGATAGCGATATCCATAGTTTCCGAATCGTACGGATATGGCGTCGTCCTTAGATCATGCAGTTCCAATTCCGTGAATCCCTTGCTCAGACATGCATCAAGCATGTCCTGGGAAACATCCATACCAAAGACTTTCAGTCCTGCTTTGCGGAATAGAACAGACCCCAGTCCAGTGCCAATTCCGATATCAAGCAACGACTGATCCGGTTGGATGTATTTATAAGTTAGGCCAAAAGCGACTTCTGGACCAAACCACCCAGCTGCTTCTGCTTCTCCGTCATAAGTGTCCGCTATTGTCTGGATATGTTGTTCCCGTCTTTCCATGTTGACAATATCCTATTAGTTAATACTCATTTGCGGTAAATTGAGACTATAGCACGAAAATGGATATTTTAGAAATGTGCGATACCTTTTGGGTATCACATTAATGCAGGGGGTTGATAGTCTCAGCTTAGTCGGGTAGACCGGAGGGATCTCACCTCCAGTCCCCCACAGAACCGTACGTGAACCTCTCGATTCATACGGCTCCTGTCAGCCATGAACTTGACGCCTCTCAGCATTAAGCCGACGAAGAAAGAAATTAGCTCCTTCCATTTCTGGTTGGCTGAATCTTTCTACGAGCTGACTCATCCCCTTCGCTCCAGCCCCATTACAGAGCCTTCAACACTACTACAGGATGATCCGCCCCCTTCATGTGCATCGATACTTTCCCCCTTCGTGGTCCTCACTTATAGGGTTTTCTCTTAACATCACATGAAGAGTTCCCACGTTCCGCACAAAAGCCTGAAACAAGTTCATGCCATCTTTATGCCGGACGCCGCTCAGGCAGTAAACAGGTTTCCCCTGAACTTATCCTGGAGTCCTGCAAGCACCCCAGTTTTGACGCCATCTCTGATATTTCGACACCTCATCAATGGTTCGCTTACGCTCATCTCCTTGATCCTCACCTGACACAGTCTTTGCCATGCCTTTTCCTTCAACGCTCACCACCAAGGCTTTTGACCACAGCAGCTTGAGGTGGTTTGAAGCCTGCTCCTGTAAGCCGGCTCCGAGGGGCCCTCCCTCATCTTTTGTGCAGTTACGCACACTTTATATTAAAAGTGCGCTCGTGGCGCACTTGCAGGTATCTCCAGCTGTGAATAGTTTGCAACAACCCTTTTCAACCTTTTCATCAACGTAATTTAGAAAAAAGTAGATTAATTAATTTTTAGGCATAACCTTGAAACGATTAGTGACATCACAGAATAAATACGAACTGGTCGAATCCAATAAAAGATCTGACCAGGTGTTACAGTTTTGATTTGTAAGTGTATGGATTTGTCTAAATTTTCCGGCTTTCTAATAATCCACCAGCCGAATGGAAGGTGGTTCTCCTGCCAGTACCTGTATTCATGAATGGAGAGGAGATAAAGTCGGTCCCAACGCCAAATCAGTCCTGGCCGAACATGCCTTTCAGCTTGATGATGTTTCGCATTTTTTTTCATTTAATTCGCATCTAATCTAATTCTAATTATTCCTATACCGTGTTTCTGATAAAAATTCAGTGATGATATCATTCATAATGTGTTTCATCAAAAGGGATGTTTAACCGGTAGATTCCAGCCTGGACACTCCATTCTACATGCAATCTTTTCTTTTTAATAATATTCTTTATATCAATGTTATAGGGTAATACTTCTGCCGTAAAACGCTTAACACCGATTGCTTCAGCCTGTTTTACGCACATGCTGTAAAGATATGTTCCAATACCAAGCTTTTGGTATTGTTCATCTACTACCAGAGCTATTTCAGTTGAAAGTCTTTTTCGACCTTTGACGAACCTTGCTTCAGCTATTATGCGTTCACCAGATGGTTCTGCCAATAGTCCAATAATAGAACTTGCCCGGCTGTAATCTAAAGTCATATATTGTCGAATATAGTCTTTAGAAATCGGTTTGATGGCGGCAAAGAATCTATTGTAGATCGTTTCGGAGGATAGGCAGTTGAAAAATTGATATAGTTTTTTAATATCATTTGGCATAGCAATTCTAAAACGAACATCCACTACATTCTTAAAAGTCTTTCTATCTGTAATTTCCAACCTTTCTACAGTATTCATTTTTATGTTTTCCTAACGAACACAAAGCTAAATTAAACTACGCCTTTTATCAACCAACCACCCCGTGGGGGGAAAGATTACCCATGGTAGAAAATAATAAACTGTAATATACCAGTACTTGGTCAGAAAACCTATGCCATGGCCAAGATAAAAACCGCAATAAATAAGGTCGTAGATAAACAACGGAACAGAAATATAAAATGACCACCATAAAGAAATTTTCAATCCACGTCCCGGTCTCGATTGTTTCGCGCCTCGATAAATTATAAACCAAATTGGAGGCAAAATTGCCAAATCAAATATGACCATGAATGTTGTCGAATATTGCTGGTAGTACTCCGGAAGCCCAGCAATCCAAAAGAGAAACCAAGCTATAGTTACCAGGATCAATAGTCGGATGTGTTTTCGAAGCTTCATCGTTTTTTACCTTCAGCATATCGCATGCTTCAGGCGCGGCTTCCAACCGTCACCTTGAAGCAATGGTTCGATGATCACCTTCTCCGTTTCATGATCACAAGTCTAATCGCTATGTATGGAAAAAGGAACAGAACAACCATCGTCGCTTTGGTCATGAGCATTCCAGCATAGTGAATGACGTCGAACTGCTGGCGGGACATTGCAGCAATTTTGATGTGAACACTGTATGCAAAATCCCCCGTAAGCGCCAGCGCACCCCACCAGAAGAAGAGCATAAATATGCCCATGATAAAACATCTGATTAGCACTTGCCCTATCATTTCCAGCATTTCATTCACATTATTCGAATCGTGCATGTGTTACCCTCTTTTTCCTTAATTTGAATTTTATTATCAGTTAGGATTCTGAATAAGGGCCAAAAACTTTCATTAAAAAACAATACAGACAGCATACTTTGGCTTAATTCATCTCAAGTCCAGTATATTTCCAAATTGTTTTATTTACCCAATTATTTCCCAGAAGTGCCAAGAACTTCGGCAATTCTTTGTTGCCCACCTTATTATTGATTGTGTCATCTATGTCCTTGTGAACGGTAGGTGGACCCATTATGCTTTCTTTATATAACCGGCAATTGCTGCTCCCATCCCAATCAATATTCCAAGACACCTTTATAGGACGGTAAAATGTATCATAAGTTTTTTGATCTAATGTGGGTTCAAGGTCGACCCATTTTCCATTAAAGTTAACCCTGACGAAACAGTGATTGAACGGATTATTTGCAAGTAGATAGAATTTACCAATTGCCGGAGCTATAAAAGTTCTCTCAACGGGAATTGAACCAAACTCAGCAGGAATTTTTTTGCATCGCATAAGAGCTACAAGAAGAAGTGATTTGTTCCAACACGCTCCAAAGCCCTTTTCCAAAGTATCCGAAGCCTTAACCTTATAAAGGTCAACACCAAATGCGATATTATCACGAACATACGTGAACATCTTTTTAGCTAGTTCAGCAAGGTCGCTTGTTCCTCCGGACAGTTCTTCAGCGGTAGCCAGAATTGCTTTATGATTGTAGTTACAATAAAATGTTTCCTGTAAGCATTGTCCAAAATTTTGCCGATTTTTGACGACCTTAGAGTCTGGTTTTCCATTGTTCCTGTTCATTTTCGCCTCCCTTCAATTCTTCAGCGATTTGTTATGTGCTATTTTGATGTCGGAATTTCTCTGTTTGGTCCTTTTTGTTTTCAATGAGTAATTTAGCACCATTTTTTTTATAAACGTTGAATCAAATAGATATATATAGGTAGCCGACTCTGATTCTTTATTTCAATAAATCGTGGCAGCAATTCGCGCTTTTTGGGACTATCCTTTATTGGGGAAAGGTATATAGCCCCTTTACCATTTGAAGGAGCTGACACGTCTCGAAGCAGGTCTGCAAGGGATTGATAATGTTCTGGTGAAAGTGTTTCTCCCATAAGAAAATTACCCGTAATTTCGATGTTTTTGTAGGTAGCATTGATATCAAGCATCTTCTCGAAAGCTTCACGAACTTTGGATTCGTCCACAGGTTTACCAATGAATGCCAAAGTTGGCTCGTCTATAGATTCGAACCCGATGTTGATATAAGTATAATACGGAAGATGATTGAGTTTCTCGAATAATTTATTTTCAGACTTGAGCAGGGAATGCACGCTTCCAAACAAGAAAAGCAAAGGAGTTTTCGCCGGCGACCGTCCAAATTCAAATTCATTGTATGCTTCGGAAGCGGCCATAGAGATCAATGCCTCCCCTACCTCAAGTGCGTCGTGATTTCCCAAGAACAAGGCATTATAGTTTTCAAGATTATTACCATAAAATAATTTTAGCTGTCTAATCTGTTCGATTATATCGGTTCCGGTCCGAGCCTGAAATGGTTGTGCCGATTTTACGCAACAAAACTTGCATTTATACAGACATCCGTCTGCAATATTGAGTGGTATTATCTCATAATCGACATGCCGTGTATCAGGCGGAAGAACCGACACACGTTCTCCTATGATCGCACTCAGTTTTTTCGAACGCTCGAACAACACCCCATCATCATGATTTAAAATTTTGCTAATCAAACCTTTGGCCCTAGAATGAAACCTGTCCTTTTGTGCCCCATATAGATTTGCATACAGTTGAGGCCATGCGGCAAATGCATTCATTATTCCTGGATTTGCGAAATAGTTCACCTCCCAAATTGAGTTGCTTGGATATGGAAGACAAGGCAAATAATATTCTCCAAGCCAGGAACTTATGCCTTTATCGCTGCTATCGTCTCCGACCGAATAATATATCCAGTCGTTGCCATCCGTCCGTTTGAGCTGTTCAGCTGGATGAGGCCAGTTCATATTTAGACCTCGAATGAACTTAATCTCTCCATTTAAATTGAACAGGAATTCGTATTCAGATGTTTTTATCTCAGAGTATTTTCCGTACCGCAGCGGAAAACTCGCCTTTGTGATTTTACTGGGGCCTTGCTTTTCAACGCTGATTGCAAGGTTATTTAGTTGGCCAAATTCCATTCTTTTTCCTTAATTTGAATTTTATTATCAGTTACGACTCTGAATAATAGGTTCACACAGTGCACTCCAACAAGGCTGGGCTACGGCTTGTCGGTATGACTCTCGATACTGCCAGCCCGGCGGAACCCAAAAGGGCTTTGTATTCATCAACGGTCCTTTCGCGGCCGCCGCCCATTACAAGCACCTCTATATCGAGTAATTTTGCAACGGAAAAATCATTCCCAGGTTCCAGGAGAAACTCTATGATCAACAGTCTTGAATCGGCATTCATGGTCTGTGAAATGTTTTTAAGAATTCGACAGCAGGTTTCGTCTTCCCAGTCGTGCAGTACATTCACCAAAAAATATGCGTCGCAGACTGGCGGTGCCTCCTTGAGAAAGTCGTAGGGAATTGCCTTGCAGCGGTCATGGAGATCTGCTTTGGCAATCGCTTTTTTCGCAGTCACAACCGCCCCTGGCAGGTCAGCTACAATACCCATGATATGGGGATAATTGGCAAGCAGTTGAATCAAAAAGGCCCCTTGACCGCCGCCTACATCGCAGATCGAATTAATATCAGAGAAATCATAGGCTTCAATTACCGCTTCGGCAAACCCTATCGCCTTCAATCCCTGTCCTTGATCTAATATGGACCGCGCCTCGGGATTCTCCTCCATCCAATCAAAAGCCCCTTTGCCAAAAGCGTGGTCAAAACCTGGTTTGCCGGTTCGAACACTGTAGGTCAAATTGCTCCAGGCCTTGTCATGCCAGTCGGAAAGAAACATCAGCGCCAGGGGACGCATTGCTTCCGAACAAAGGCATTGTCCCATGGGAGTTATATCAAAAACCTGATCGTCGATTTCGGTAAAAATACCGACTGCTGAAAGGGCTCTAAGCAGCCGATAAAGCGTTGGTGCATGCGTCTCAGTCTGTTGCGCCAGCTTTTCAACACTCATGGGCTTATCACGCAAGAGATCAGCGATGCCAAGTTCCGCCGCAACGTGAATCGGCTTGATTATCCATTTGGAGGTAATCCATTGCATCATCTGATCTTCTGGTTTTAGAAAATTTTCAGGCATTTTTTTTCCTTTGCTGTTTGCTCATATACAAAACGTTTTAACATAAAAGGATACCCTTTCGCTTTAGATACACCGAATATCAGGCATGCTCGTCACTTTTTGAGCCTCATTCTAGGTATGAACATCGGGGTTCGCTGTTGATAGGCAACATAGTCTTCTCCCAATCGCTGCACTAGTTCCGGCTCCTCTATATCTTTGAGCTCCCATACGTTTGCCAAGACAAAGAGTGGAGTGAATAAGACGACAAGTGAGGGTGACTTTATGGCGAAACCAATTCCAAAAAGGAGGAGAAAGACCCCCGTCAGCATCGGGTTTCTGACAAATTGGTAGGGGCCGGTCATCACGAGCGTCGGTGGAGGGTTGAAGGGTACAGGCGTTCCCTTCACCTTCAGGAAATGGGATGCTGACCATGCTGTCAGGCCAACGCCGATGGCAATCAACGGTGTCGCGATGAGCCAACTGAGACCGCTTGACAGCGGCCACAGAAGAGAAAGCCATCGATCCACGAGTACTGCCAGAATAACGAACAGACCCGTGAAAACTCCGAAGATCACCACACCGAGTGGAGTGAGAAGCGTTCGCGTCTTCTTGGTTCCTGTCGCTGCACGATGAAGGAAATTGATCCAATGATCACGTATGCCCATATCTCGTTCTCCTCTAGCTTGCCTCGACTGCGAATCGCACGCCTAACGTCCTGGTATTGTTAATACCGCACTGTGGGAAGATGCATGCCATAAAACCTATCCTTCGATCGTTTAAACTTTGGACACCAGTTTCTCATATGCGGAGAGGAAGATGAGCACCATTGCCCACAACCAAAATCTTTACGATCATTAACAACTGATTTTTTGCACTGCGGACAATTTCTTGTTATCTCATCTTTAAAGAATTCGACCATATGTCCGCATGTTTGGCATTTAACTTCGAATATTGCATCCAAACCCCATTCTTGCCAGTTATTTCCTGTG
>CAXMTB010000076.1:0-14111 GCA_964195835.1 uncultured Nitrospinaceae bacterium
CTGGGAGCAACAGAACTTCCCAGGACAGAAATCACCAAAAAACTATGGGACTATATTAAAGCGAATAAACTTCAGACAAAGACTGAAAATGGAAAGCCTGAGAACGCAGGCAAGTTCATTGTGGCTGATGCTAAATTGCTCCCGATCTTCAAAAACACAAAATCCAAAAGCAAATCAGGCAAGGTCACTGACCTTACAAATCTGAAAGAAGGCCAGACGATCAACATGATGCAGATGGCCGCTGTTGTCGGCGCAAACATAGAATAAGCTTAAAGTGTCGGGCCTGCATATGGGAATTGGGGGACGCTGATGAAACATTGACGTTTGCATGAAATCCAATTTTTTGCTTGATGCGGAATCATATAATTGAGGTTTGTTTTGGGCAAAAGCACGTCAAGAATTGAAACCTATAAACCACATCCATGCCATGAATATAAAATTTGCTTTAGTCCTATCTTCGATGGTCCTTTTAACTGTGATCGGTTGTTCAGATGACGTCCCACATGGTAAAACCGCCAAGACTCCGGAACGCGAAATGATGCATGATGAGAACAAGCTTCGGGTTGTTATCCGCTGGCCTGGAGATGATTTTGCTTCAAGACAAGATATCGAAACAAGAAATAGGATCGAGAGCCTTATATTAGAAAGAAAAGTGGGAAAAATAATCAGTGTTGGAACAGGTATGGGCTGGATGGATATAGCCGTCGAGGTTAAGGACAAACGGATAGCTCGGTCATCCATTTCTGAGATAATGCGCGTTGCTGCTCCAACACGAAATTTCACCATAGAGAAGTGAAAATAAATGGTGTCGCGTCTTGAATAGTGAATAAAGTGCCACTATTCAAGATGCGACACCCAGCACTCGGGATCACCGCTTTAACCGCGCCTGCTGTGTTGCAGGAGTATTTTGCTGTATTTTGTATAGGTCATCATATACCGCCCGAAACGTTATCAATGGAGAGATACTGAATGACCCTGTTTCTACTCATATACTTCAGCATCTACGGCGGCATACACCTGTACGCTTTTTTGAAACTGAAGAGAGGTTTTGCCCTGGGGCCCCCTGCTTATTTAATCCTTGCGATATTCATGATCCTGATGGTGGTTTCACCCATTGTCGTACGTATTTCTGAACGTTACGGGTATGAAGCTTTAGCACGCGGTTTGGCCTACATCGGGTTCACATGGATGGGGCTGATTTTTATCTTTATCTCAGCTTCCTTTTTCTTTGACATCTATAGGCTGCTCCATTTCCTGGCAAGGATGTTGACCCAGAGACCTCTCGCGGATTTTACTCTTTCCCTCAGAAATTTCTGTACACTCGCGATTTTATTCTCTTGTGCCGTAGTGATCTATGGCTATTTCGAGGCGCTTCATATCCGGACAGAACACGTGACTGTGAAAACAAGCAAAATACCCGAAAAAATCGGGCGATTTCGAGTTGTGCAGATATCCGACGTTCACCTCGGCCTTATCGTCGGGAGATCTCGGCTTAAGCGGATCCTTCGGCAGGTCAAGGATGCCCGCCCGGACATTCTTGTATCAACGGGTGATCTCGTGGATGGCCAGATGGATGATTTGGAGGCGCTGACGGATATGTTTCAGAACATACCCGCAAAGTATGGGAAATTTGCGATTACCGGTAATCACGAATTTTATGCAGGCCTTGATCGTGCCCTGGCATTTACCGAAAAAGCGGGTTTTACCATGCTCAGAGGAGAAGGAATAACCGTATCCAATCTTCTCAATGTCGCGGGTGTAGACGACCCTGCCAGGAAACGCTATGGCCCAGACCGTGCAGCCTCTGAAAAGGCGCTGCTGGAAAAAATGCCCAGGGAAAAATTCACTCTCTTTTTGAAGCACCAGCCGGTAATCAACAGTGAGTCGCTTGGAATGTTTGACCTCCAGCTTTCAGGTCACACCCACAAGGGACAGATCTTTCCCTTTAATCTGGTAACAAAACTCTACTACCGGATGCACACCGGCCTAACAAAGATCAATGGTAATGCGCTGCTCTATGTCAGCAGGGGTTCAGGGACATGGGGGCCGCCGGTTCGATTTTTGTCGTCACCGGAGGTGACAGTCATCGACATAACATACAAAAGCATTCAATAGATAAGTGTATTCAGATTTTCGGATTTGGGACTTCAGGGACGTACTTAACATTCAAAGTTTATTTTCTTGATCAGTGATTAAAGAATTATAAAATACAGGTAAGTGTTCATAGGTTCAAAGGTTCATGGTCCACGAATCAGGATTGAGGAATTAGGAGGAATTAGGGGACATCTTAACATATTAAGTTGCTACCTTTTAAATCGAAAGCGGGATCAATCTTGATATGTGATTAGGAGCTTAAATAGTGCTTGATCAATACCTCAAAAGCTTTTCGCGCCTGAGGACTGATAAAAACCGTAAACACTGGTCTGCACTGACCACCTATCAGGCACCCCACAAATCCTTTCTGCTGCTGTCTATTATGGATCTGATTACCCAAGGGTCAATTACCCAAAATTTCATCGAACCCTCTTTTGAGCTTGTAGATACATTCAATACATACTGGAACTGGAAAACCCTGAAAAAGTTTATATAATTGATATTTTATCAGTCAGATCTGCATCATATGCAGGAAAATCAACGAAATTGTTAGGTTCTGGCAATGATTAAAAGATAACAATTCAAAGCAAAACAAATAAGAGAGGTTTATCAATCATGGAAGAAGGCATAAAAAAAGATGAAATGGGACGGAAATTCATATACTCAGATACCGACGTAAAAGTTTTTGTTAATTTTAAAGACAACCTGATCGTTGATCCGGATGATCCCCTAATTGCCAGCCAGGCTAGAAATTGTCCTTATAGCAGGGGAATTGTCAAAGGACTTTCTTATCTGGGTAGTGAAGATTCTGAGGATGCCATGACGTGGAATGTTTTCAAGACATTAGAAAAATCAAATCCTGAAAGTTGGTTTTCGGAAATATTCCCCCAAATCATACTTGATAAAGATGAACAATTCATCGATCCGATGCTAATATTTTGGGAAAAATATTTTCCTCCGCTGTTAAGGTCCATCCCAGAAGGAGAAACGCACGCAGACCTTACTATCGAAACTTCAAATAAGCTGATCTTCATCGAAGCAAAATATAAAGCAGATATAAGCAAAAAAACGACGCATGACCCAAACCGAGATCAGATTATAAGAAACATTGATGTGGGTAGTTATGCTGCAAAAAAAAGGGCAAAAGAGTTTTATTTTATCCTACTGACACTTAAAACAAACACGTATTCAATCGATAAATTAAACTATTACAAATCGAATCCATCAAATATAATCGAAGAAATTGGAAGTTACAGGAGAGATATCAAAGATTATGTTGCTTTGTGCGAAAATATTCATGTGATTTATTGGGATCAAATTTTAAATTCCCTACAAAATATACAGCTAGCGAATAAGATCGAATTAAACTTCACGAATTTAATTAATTACTTGAATGATAAAATATTTTGATTTAGAGACTTCTTACCTTGCTGCTGCGAAAGGAGTGGGGTAAAACTTTGATCATTGATTAAAGAAGTATAAAATAAAGGAATTTTCGGTTAGAAAAATCTTAAATATTTTGATGGAAAGCTGTATGCGATAGGGGACACCCATCACATACGACACCCATCACATATTGTCTATTACCTGATCTTTTCACGTCATTTTCTTTTATAAAGCGACTTCTTTTCAACTCGGTGGCTGTTTTTTAGGATAGAAAAAGGATGCAAAATTTCCAGTAAAGGTACTTAAAAAGGCATTGCAAAAAGACAGTTCGATTTTACTAAGTTTCTTGATTTTCAGACATACAATATATAGCAATTAAATTCAGTATGCTACAATATATGCTAATTCGATTAAATTATATTATAATTATATATAATTTTGTTTGACACAGTAAAATTGTTTACATATGAATAATTATTATTGTCCCGGGTTAACCGTCTATATAATTCAATTAAAGGAGTTAATCATTATCGATATCATTAAAGATATCTTTCCTTTCGCATTTTTAATTGGTTGTCTTTTATATATGCTTTTATAATTTCTTTTTTATAACGCAATATATAATCATGTTGCACAATCTTTTAAGTGTGTTTGGCTATAAATTACTTCTTGAATCATAGCCTCCTATAGCCCCTGGACAATTATAGCCCCAGGGGTTTTTTATTAATGGGACAAGCTCGAAAACTCATCCTGGGTTGTTAGTGTTAATCTTCCTCGATCTACTTTTCAGCCGTATGTGCTTAGTCCGTGGGGTTAAGATTTTGAGTACATTTGCCTATATCTTTAATAGGAGGAATAACATGATAATAAAGTACTTGATTTTAGGGGTCGCACTTTTTTATATTGTTACAGTTATAATCAATTTACCTAAAGCCTGACAGTCAGAAGCAAACGCAGCATTTACCTGGATCAAAAAAATTGATATTGTGATATCTGTACTTAAAATGATATTGAGGTATTGCCAAGATATCCATTGTTCGATTTTGTTTAGAAATTTTAATTCTCGTGAACTGTGATGTGGGCACGAGTCCAGGTTTTGTGCAAGCCTTGATTGTTTCAAGATATCTTAACCCTCAAAATACCCAACAACTTTCCATTCGTATTTTTCCATACTCGCATATTTTCCGCTTGACGCATTATACCACAAGGTGGTAATAAAGTGGCCGCAAAGTGGGCATCGCACACGTGGGCCCTGATTTTAGTTATGCTGAATAATGTAAAGAAGTCTTCGCGGTAAGCATATCTTAGGACTGTTGATGAAGCTATTTGTTTTCGAAGAATTGGTAAAAAAGGAGATATACAAGATGATATCAAGAAAATGGTCTGTACTGATGGCAGTGGCAGTGGTTTTCTGGTTGGTGATTCCGGCGGATGCCGGGTTTGTTATGGTGGATAAAAATGGTGAGACTACGCTGATCTCCAAGGGAACGATAAAGAACGCCTCGGAGGGGATTGTTTGGATACTCAACGGTCCCCGCGATGAGATGATTTTTATTAACGATGACCAAAAGACGTATTCCCGTGGAGCGACCGATGAATACTGCAATTCCCTATCGGCAACGTTTGAGCAGATGATGAAGGGAGTTCCCGAAGAACAGAGAAAGATGATGGAGCAGATGATGGCTAAAGGCAAAGAGCCCTCCAGGCAGGATGTGTCCATTGTAAAGTCCGGTGATGGAGGAACCATCGCAGGTTATAAAACGGTAAAGTACAAGGTTTTGGTAGGCGGCGAATTGTTTAAAGAAATCTGGCTGACCCTTGATTCATCATTGATGAAAGAATACAAACGGCTAATACCTGTATTAAAAAAGTTTAATTCCTGCACGAATAGCATGGAGATTGAGTCTTCGCCGGAAAATACACCTGAATATCAAAAACTCTGGGAAGCAGGATTTGAGCTAAAGAGCGTGAGGTATGAGAGAGGCAACCCGGAGCCCGAAACGGATGTGGTGCAATTGGAAAAAAAGACTATCCCGGAAAGTGAGTTCAAAGTCCCTTCTGGATATAAACAGGTTTCTTTTGCTGAATTGTTGAAGGCACAGATGGAATAGAATGGGATATCGTTATTTCAACAGGGGCAAATCCGTTTTACGGGGTTTGCCCTTTTGATTTTTTGTGGATTTTACGATATATGTAATCGGAGTTGATCAACCTTAAATAAGTAAATAACATTCTGTGTGAAACTTGGAGAAGTTGTTGAAGGGTTGAAATATTAGGAGAGTTATCATGACGGTGGTCAGAATAAAGGTCTTTTCCGATTACGTTTGACCATTCTGCTGGCTGGCGGAGCCGGCTTTGCACAAGCTTACCCAGGAAGATTCTGATGTGGAAGTGACCTGGTGTGCGTTCGAGCTGCGTCCCGACCCCATGCCTACCCTTGACCCAAAAGGAGAATACCTCCAGAGAGTCTGGAGAGATTCGGTCTATCCTTTGTCAGAAAGACTGGGGTTTAACATGAAACTGCCGCCGGTTCAGCCCCGCTCGCGCCGGGCCCACGAAGCCGCGCACTGGGCTAGGACGCAAGGTTATTTTAATGATTATAATCTTTCGATCTTTCAGGTTTTTTTTGAAAGGGGGGAGGATATCGGCAAAAAAGATGTCCTTGTCCGGCTGGCATCGGATCTGGGACTGGACGGCGAAGCGCTGCGGTCTGCGCTGGAACAGCGCGATTTTGAGAAAAGCGTTTTGGCAGAGGAGCAGGATGCAGAACGCTATGGTATCCGTGCGGTTCCGGCCTTTGTTGCCGGAGGCCAGATGATGCTCAGCGGGGTGCAGACTTTGGATCGACTCAAGGATTTGGTTGCATGGGCGCGTAAAAAATGATTGAAGATGAATGTGAATGAGTGAATGAGGGTCGGACCACAGCAACATATTGAGATAATGTATAAAACGCTCATATTTTGCGTTAGATAAGCTAAATCGCACTTTTTAGGGGCCAAAACAACAATATAAAATGGCGAGAGCCAGTCGGCACTATATACTTGACCCCCTTTCTCGAAAGGGAGGATGTTCCATAGCAAAGATCCCCTTGATTCGACGATGTCCGGAGCCGGCAAATAAAAAGTGCCGCTGTGAAGCTCACCGGTCCTATTTTGGGAGGTGGCTCGACTGAACGACGGAAATGAGGGGGGCTGTTTTGTCGTTGATTTGGAGCGAGAAAGCGTGGTAGGGCGCGTCGAGAAGAGATACTAAATGAAGGAAGAACCGAAGAGTGGATTCGCAGTGCATCCAGAACCTTGTCGCATAACAATCTAATTCACGGGAACGCAAAAAGCCGCGCCCCGTGACCAGAACGTTGTGCGGGAAAAAAGACTAAACCAAAAGGAGGTTTCAGAAAAGATGAGATCAATTGACCAAAGCACCCAAGTTTGCGCAGTTATTGGTAATCCAGTTGCGCACAGCCTTTCACCGGCAATTCACAATGCCGCCTTTGAGTTTTTGGACCTGAATTTCATCTATGTGGCGTGTCCGGTCGAGGATGTAAAAGGTGCATTAGCAGGCATGCGTGCGATAAAAAACTTTCGAGGAATGAGTGTCACTATTCCGCACAAAATTGAAGTAATGAAATATATGGATGAAATTGCGACCGTGGACCGTAACATTGGTTCAATAAATACGGTTCTTCATGAACAGGACAGGTTGGTCGGATTGGGCACGGATGGAACTGGTGCACTAAAGGCTCTTATTGATAGTGGTGTAGCAATTGATGGTAAGAACATCTTGATGTTGGGGGCTGGAGGTGCAGCGAGGGCGATTTCCTTTACTCTTGCCCAGAATACCAAGCTGGGGGAACTTTCAATCCTCGATATTGATGAAGCTCAGCTTCAGGAATTGAAGACTAATCTGGAGACCGGTACGGATGCCGTCATCAAGTCCGGGTTGATAAGTGAGAACTCTCTGGCGGCAGAGATGGAAAAAGCGGATTTAATCATCAATTGTACGCCGGTCGGCATGCATCCAAACGTTGATGCCTCTCTAATATCTCCTGAGTTATTTCGACCTGAACAGGTTGTCTTTGATATTGTGTATACGCCCCTTGAAACGAAACTGCTGGTCGAGGCCAAGTCTCGCGGTCTTAAGGTGATTCCCGGAGTTGAGATGTTTATCAACCAAGCGGCTCTGCAGTTTGAACATTTCACCGGCGTTGACGCGCCTGTTGAGGTTATGCGTCGAGTAGTAATGGAGCATCTACAATCATGAACATAGTACTGATCGGATATCGTGGTACAGGAAAGAGTGTAGTAGGAAAGCTTGTCTCCGAGCGCCTCCAGATAAAGTGTATTGGTATGGATGCGAGAATAGTTGAGGAGGCAGGAATGTCAATTCCAGATATTGTGGAAAATCATGGCTGGACGACATTCCGCGATATGGAATCTGAAGTCACCAGGGAGTTGGCAAAGCTTGACAACATTATTATTGATACGGGTGGGGGCATTATTGAAAGGCCTGAAAATATTGATGTCCTGCAAGCGAACTCCTGCATTATTTGGCTCAAGGCTTCAGTAGGCGTGATCGTCTCGCGTATTCAAGGAGGCACTGAGAGACCCTCTTTGACGGGTGAAAAAAGCTTCATTGAAGAGGTGGCAGAAGTCTTGGAGCGAAGGACTCCAAAATATGCGAGTGCCGCTCAATACGAAATTGATACAGAACAACTAACTCCAGGGCAGGTCGCAGACAGAATAATTAAAATTTGGAAGAAAGGAGATTGACCGACACTTGGTTTTGTAGCAACACTTGGTGTGGTAGCCTTGGATGCCGGGTCATTAGGCGAAGGGAAGCCTACAAAGCCCAAAAACATAATCACAATACAAAAAAACATAAATAATTTTTTCATTTTCACCGCATTCCTAAAAGAAAAAAAGCCAAACTAAAACTGATATGCCCTTAACGATTTCACACTCGGCAGCTCGGCTATCTTTTCAACAAGACCTATCAAAATTGATTTGTTAATAATGGTTCAATCCTCCTATGATCCGGATACTTCAGGGCAATTGATCAGGATCGTGAAATACCCGGATCGGTTAAAAGTTAGTTTTCTTGAGGATTGATATTATTGATGTGAAATTGTGTCTAAAATTGTGCCTATTTTTTTGTGATTTCCAGTGATTTTGAATGATACGTGATGACACCATGGACGAAAGTGTTGGTGGCGAAAAAACGTTTTATTTTATCATTTTATACCATTGTTTGTCACCGTTAACCACAAGATATCATTGCAATAAATAGGATTCGACTCCCGCCTCCTCCACCATCCTTCGTTTGAGCATGCCGAAAAGGAAAGCTGCTGCGCCCTAACTATAGGCCAAGGCGGGTTATATCGTTCAGCCTCCGACTAAAATACGCTCAAGCTTTTACCCGGTATGTCAATTCTATCCCGATTATATCTTAAAAGTCGGATTCAGCTTCTTTCCTTCATTATATCCTACCGAGCGGATATCCTGTTGCCGTCAGTTTTTCAATAACCGTACAATCACCGGATAAAAGCGAACACGGTTTTGAATTTCTGGCGAAAATTCGGCGCATGAGGTTTCATGTGCATAATGAAGGCGATGATCAGGGCGATGAAAAGCAAAGGATAAAAAGAATTGGCCCAGAATTTGTCGATAACCGTATGGTCTTCAAAACTCTCCGAAGGAACTGTCGGAGACGCATGAACAATATCTGCCGCATTCGGAGTCATCTCTTTAATTACTGGAATGACGAGTTTTTGTGGCCATCTTAAATCATTGAAGTCGACTTTTGGATTATATTTTTTAAGCAGCCAAACCGGCATTTCAAAGGTATCATTGCAAAGGGTCCAGACATTGTCGCCTTTTTGGACCTGGTATAGTTGTACGGATTCGATTCCATAGAAACTGAAAAAATCTTCCTGAATCTTTTTGTGGTATTCAAACCGCGTTTCTTCAAATTGTTCTTTTGAAATCTTATCAAGGGGAATTTTCACTTTCATGTGCAACTGCAATGTTTTGCTGTAGGGAAATCTATTCAGTCTTCGGACAATTCTCGTTGGAATTTCAAGCCATTCTGCAAAGTGCCCCAGAGTTTCTTCCATTTCAACCTGAATGATCCCCACGGGCTTGCCTTTTTCTATCATCACCCGTTCAACTTCCAGATTACCTCCTACGATATCCGGATCGATTGCCAGCTCGGACGCCGGGGTCGTGGCCTCATATGCGGAAGATAAACGTAAAGACGACATCTCCGGGGCTTGCGTTTTTTGTTGACGGATTTCAGCAGCGGGAAGATGTGGTGTTTCAGCCGTATCCGCCACTTCATCGGGCAACGGCAGTCGCAAATTTTGATTGACATAAATGACACCATTTGAGTTGATCTTGTTGGCCAGAATCAGGTCGGATACTTTGATTCCGTGCATCTTTGCAATTTGTGTGATGTTATCGTTCTTTTTCACGCGATAAATACGACTCGATTTCTGATGATATTTATACATGTTCAAGGGCAATTCCAAGGACGCACCCATTCGATTTTGCACGGCATCTGACGGCAGGCACATTGAATATCCTTTGGGTACATATTTTTGTCCCCTAAAAACCGGAGGTCGCAAAGAGGGATTGAGCCTGCCAAGGGTTGCCATGTCCACGCCAAAATATTTGCCCAGGTCTTTAATGGAAGCATAACCGGCCAACACGATTTTTCGGCTATCCACAGGTGTGTCCGGTATTATTTTGCCGAAGTATTTTTCATAATTGGTTGCGACTTCCCGTGCTGCCAAAAACTCTGAGTAAAAATTCCTTGAAGCAAATCGAAAATTTTTGCCTTTGTATTGTTTAAAGATCTCTTCATAACCGCCATTTGTCCATTTTGCGCTTAACATCCCGGAAATCCCGTGATTGTATGCCGTAATGGCCAGTGGCCAGCTTCCAAATTTTTCATAGGAGTGCTTCAGCAACTGAGCTGCTGCCTCGGATGATCGAATGGGATCCCATCTTTCATCTATGGCATAGCCTACCGTCATAAAACGCTTGCCGGTTCTGCGAACAAATTGCCAGATACCTGCAGCGCCGAGTTTGCTATAGGCTTTTGGGTTATATGAAGATTCCACATGGGGTAGATAAACGAGATCTTCCGGCAAGTTGTATGAACGAAAAATTTTCTTGATTTCATCAATCCAGGCTCCAGAACGAACGAGCCCTCCTATAAAGCGATCTTTTTCACCCATCTGGCAGCGGATTTTGTGTATCGCATTTTGGAAAGTGGCTCGATTCGCGTCCTTGCCGAATAGCGCTGCCACCCGCCTGGTTTCAGCATCAGAAACAGAAGGATTTTGAGCTAATTTCTTTAAAATCATCTTATACTTACGTTTTGCAATATTGATCCGCTTGTCATTGATTTTTTTTGCACCGTACTGATCCGGATCTTTGAGGTCGATCACCTCATAGATAACATTCAAGTTTTGGCTGTCATGGAGAATGCCCTGGGCTGTTGAGTGCTCCGAGTAAACCTTGGTCCAGAATTTAACATTCGGTTCTATGCTGGGATAAACTGGAAAGGGTGTGGCGTCACCATAAAGAGCCGAAGGGGAAAAAAAGTAGCTAAACAAGAAAAAAAGGAACATGCAGAATTTCAAGTGCATCTTTTTCATAATCATATATCTCCATTTTACCCATGCTTCAAAAAGGCACAAACCACGAGTGGCTAAAATAGTGCAAAAACCATGCGAGGTAATGCATTTATTTCTTCTGAAAATGAGTAAAATAGAACGATATCAATTAATTATATGATAAGAAAAAAAATGGATACTATGCTGGATGACAATAATTGGCAGTGATATGGCCATTATTGGGCAGGTTCAACAGAGGCCTTAGTGCTCTAATTCATAAATACGATGACGTATTTTTATCTGGAAAGACGATCCCAAAACGCTTTTCCCTGATCCAGGTCCATACCTCCACCATGACCTGAAGGGCCTTTAGGCGCTTGAAAACCCCTTAGCCTTGCAATTCGATCGTTTAAGGGTGGGTGGGTTGAGAACAGGCTCATCATTTTTTGACCGGAAAGGGGATTGACGATGAACATGTGGGCTGTAGATGGATTGGCATCCATGGGACGTTTGCCGGAGTAGGCTCCCAGTTTTTCCAGTGCACTGGCCAACCCCTCGTTATTTTGCGCAAAACGTGCGCCCGAACTATCCGCCATGTATTCCCGGGATCGGGATATGGCTGTTTGTATGAGAACGGCTGCAATGGGGGCAAGGATGGACATGATGATCAGTCCAAAACCGCCCATGCCCTCATTATCGTCGCTTCTGCCGCCAAAAATTGCCGACCACCGGGCAATGCTCGCCAACATCATGATGGCGCCGGCCATGGTTGCAGCAATTGAACCGATGAGGATATCCCGGTTTTTGACATGGGCCAGCTCATGCCCCAGAACACCGGCAAGCTCATCGCGATTCATGATCTTGAGCAAACCCTCTGTTACCGCTACAACGGCATTTTCCGGGTTTCTGCCGGTTGCAAATGCATTGGGAGATTCCTGGGGGATGATGTAGACTCTGGGTGTGGGAAGACCGGCCCTATTGGCAAGATCCTGGACAAGGCCATAAAGTTTCGGTGCCTGGCCGGGAGTTGCTTCACGGGCTTTGTACATGCGAAGAACGATTTTGTCAGAATACCAGTAGCTGAAAAGGTTCATGCCTGCTGCAAAGAAAAACGCAATAATCAATCCCTGGCGTCCTCCAAGCAGATGTCCGATAAACATGAAAAACACCGTCATCAATGTAAGTAAAACCGTTGTTTTAATCTGGTTTCCCATAGGATAGCCTCATTTTGAATGCTTTTAAAAGATCGAAAAATAAACTTATACTAATTATTTAAGTAAAATATCATAACTTTCTGTTAAAACATAAGATAGAATCATTAAATATAAAAGATAACCTGCAGCTTGTAATATGTTCTATTTTCATGATTCTATCAAATATAACTCTGTTTTTCAAAAATTCAAGAAGATAGTATGGAATCGCGATTCTAACATTAAAAGCTATACCAGTCCCCCCTCACTCAGCGGCCTGCTACTTCAAGCCCTTTAGCAATATTAGGGTGCAAAACTTGAGTATGAACTTGATGACACAAGCCGGATGATATGAAATATCCTTGACTCTGCAACCTATTCGATTTAATAAAATTTACAGCTTTCAGTTAATAAAACTGGAAATATCATCTTCCTCAATTTTCAATTTGGTAATCAAATGCCTTGTGAAAACGATCTGATGATCAGTACCCGCCCGGCCAGGTCAAAAGACCTCAATCCCATCTGCATAAAAATTATGAAAAGACGACGAAGGAGGGTGGCATCTTGTTCCCCGGATTATTTTAAAAAAAGGAAAAAACCATGAAAGACGTTGTCATTGTATCTGCGTGCCGGAGTCCCATCGGTACCTTTGGCGGCACCCTTTGCCACAGCAATGCCGCAGAACTGGCAAGTGTATCCATGAAGGAAGCCGTTAAACGGGCTGGAATCGAACCTTCAATTATAGATGACGTACGTTACGGATGCTGCATGGAGCCCAGCGATGCATTAAACGTGGCCCGGGTCGGCGCTTTGTTGGCAGGGATACCGAATACCGTCCCGGCCGTTACCATGAACCGTGTGTGTATATCCGGCATGGAGGCTGTTATCTCGGGTATGGCAATGATCCAGGCCGGAATGGCTGATGTTGTCCTTGCCGGCGGGGTCGAACACATGTCCGGAGTACCGTACATGGTTCCCGGGGCCAGATGGGGGTGTCGTTTGCAGGATCAGATTTTTGTGGACGCCATGATTCGTGCGCTTCATAGCGGGTCTCATATTGTTCCCCTTGCCGACGATGGACCGCTTGATACGACCAAAGCCCCGGCCAGTCTTTTTTTGGGAAAGCCTTATATTATGGGGATTACCGCCGAATTTGTGGCCCATCATCTGGGTATCGGCAGAAAAGAGATGGATGAAGTGGCCCTGAGAAGCCACAATAATGCCGAGCGGGCAACTATGGACGGATCATTTAAGGCCGAGATCGTCCCGGTTGAAGTGCCCCGGAGAAAAAAGGCACCGCTGATATTTGAAAAAGATGAACATTTCAGACCCGGCCTGACCCTGGACCAGCTTGAAAAGCTTCCACCGGCATTTCTTCCCGAAATCGGGACCGTAACCGTCGGAAATTCCAGTGGTATCAATGACGGTGCTTCGGGCATGGTGATCATGTCTGCCGAAAAAGCAACGGCGTTGAAGGTCACACCCATGGCCAGAATACGGGGAGTGGGCAAGGGGGCCTGCCATCCTTCGGTCATGGGGCTCTCACCGATTCCCGCAGTTAAGAATCTGCTTAAAAACAGCGGACTGAAAATGAACAATTTCGAGCTCATTGAAGTGAATGAAGCCTTTGCTGCACAATATATCGGATGTGAACAGGAATTGGGCCTTAACAGAGATATCACCAATGTCAACGGGTCGGGTATCGGTCTGGGACACCCTGTTGGGTCAACCGGATGCAGAATTATGGTGACGTTGTTGTATGCCATGAAGCATCGGGGTAAAAGTCTGGGACTGGCCACCCTTTGCGGCGGCGGTGGTGTTTC
>CAXMTB010000077.1:0-235 GCA_964195835.1 uncultured Nitrospinaceae bacterium
CAGATATCTCCAACATATACAACCTTTCATAGACTCCTGAAATGTTGTGATATCATATTGTCAAACGAAGTTGTGACTTACATTCCAATTCTGTCAAATCAAGTATAGGTCAGGGCACTTTATTGGAGGTCACAAATTGCGACCTCCAATTTTCAAATAAGGTCCTTTTCTGGATGGAAACTAGTTATGTGTCGTGGTAACGATAGTAAGCCGCGCAGGTGCCTTCACTGGAGAC
>CAXMTB010000077.1:245-13513 GCA_964195835.1 uncultured Nitrospinaceae bacterium
AAAAGTGACGGCTCGTTTGTATCCATTTTCGAGCTTTGAGGCATTATCTTCAATCTGTTTCGCCAGCATGAGTATGGCCTGCAATATATCAATCGGCTCAAATCCTGCGATGACGCAAGGAACGTTATACTGTTCGTAAAAGGGGATGTAGGCCTTAACACCGATAATCACGGAAACGTGTCCGGGAAGAATAAAGCCGTCAATATTTGTCTTCGGATTTTCTGCAAGAGTAAAAAGGGCCGGTGGGAGAAGTTTGTGAGCACTTATGACAAAATAGTTGTTAAGGTTCAACCCATGGGCTGCCAGTATCGATGCAGCGATGGTCGGGGCTGTGGTTTCAAATCCGACACCCAAAAAGACAACGTTTTTATCCGGATTCTTTTTGGCAATTTCAATTGCATCAAAAGTTGAATACACCACGCGGACATCCCTGCCTTTTGCCTGTTCATTTTGAAGGGATGAATCCGCTCCGGGAACCCTTATCAGATCTCCGAATGTGGCGATAATGACGTCATCAAGTCTGGCGAGTTCAATAAAGGCATCGATCTCATTTTGGGCGGTAACACAAACCGGGCATCCGGGACCGGAAAGCAGAGAAATGGTCTCCGGCAAAAGGGAGCGGATGCCGTTTCTGAAAATCGACGTGGTGTGTGTGCCGCAGACCTCCATCAGGCGAATTTTTTTTTGACTTGTTTTTTTAATCTGTTCAATGATTTTCCGGGAAAGCTCCGGATCTCGGTATTCATGCAGATGTTTAATGGACATTGTATTTAGTCTTGAAAAATCTGCTTTTTTGAGCCAGTCAGAGATATTTGGCTATGCCAGTGAATAATCCAACGGGAATAATGGAATGATGGAATGATGGAATGATGGGTTACGGAATGATATCAGCTTTATAAAATTCAGGTTCATTTTGATATTCTTAATTAGCAACATTCCTTTTTCCCTCAACATTCCAGTATTCCAATATTCCATTATTCCAACGATGTGTAATGAGATGTTATCTCATCTCTATAAAATGAAATCAAAACCCGGTCAGCTTCACCAGGATTTTTAATTCTGCTTGTCATTGTCGAAAATCAATGAAGCTGCTTCCCTGAGTAGTTTCAAGGATTCCAGAGCATCTTCTTCGTTAATTTTGTTGATGGCAAAACCGGCGTGCACAATAACGTATTCCCCGACCTCGGGGTTTTCCAAAAGAAGCAGACTGGCTTCTCTTCTAACGCCGTCAACGTCTATGGTTGCCACATTATCTTCAATTTTTACAATTTTTGATGGTATTGCCAGGCACATGTTTAGAAAACCTTAATATAACCTTCAGATTTTTTAAACCTAAGTTGAACGCTCAGTTTAGGTCAAATTAAGATAGCAGATGTTTCAGGGACATTCAACTTTGAAAATTAAAATGACTGATTTTTGGGTTGAACATCAACACCGATATCCTTTAGTTCGGCAGCCACCATGTCAACCAGCCGGCTTAAATTCCGGGCAACTTCTGTTGATAAATCGAGTCCTGTGGAAAGCTGTTTGGGCTCGATGCCGAACAAGGTAATATATTGAGGCATGATATCGGTAATAACGGCGATTCCCATGACATCGGCCAGGCCGATTTGATGCGGGGAAGTTTTGGTACTGAAATACGCGGGAGGATCTTCAATCCTTACGATGGTACCTGGCTTGCGGCCGGTTTTAACCGCATCGATGATCAAAATATGGCTGCGTTCTTCAAAGTAAGGCAGAAGTTCCAAGCCCATTGTCCCGCCGTCGATGATTTCCACGGCATCAGAACAATCATATCGGTCCCGTAGTTCTTCGATGGCTTTAACCCCCGCACCCTCATCGGAAAGCAGGATATTGCCTAAACCCATCACCAGGACATTTAAAAAAGACTGCCCGGAGTCTTTCGAAGACTCCGGGCAATTATGATTGGATTCGGTTGGGTTGAATTTCAAAATGCCCTGACTTTAACGATCTCTTTGCTGTTGGTATCCACCATGTGAATGGCACACGCCAGACACGGATCAAAGGAATGTACGGTTCTCAACACTTCCAGCGGTTTTTCCGGGTCTGCAATCGGAGTACCGATCAAAGAGGCTTCATAAGGACCGAGAGCATCTTCGCTGTTGCGGGGTCCTGCATTCCAGGTAGACGGAACCACGCACTGGTAATTTTTTATTTTCCCATCCTGGATGACGACCCAGTGAGAGAGTACACCCCGGGGTGCTTCATGGAAACCAAAGCCCATTTGCTCACCTTTGGGGAATTCCGGTGGGTTGAAAGTGCCATAATCGCCTTTGCCGATATTGTCAATCAACGCCTGCCACTGGCCCACCAACGCATCATGCAAGACAGCACAACGGACGGATCGAGCTGCAATTCTGCCGATGGTGGAATGAAGAGAATTGATGTTGACTCTCGCTTTTGAACCGACCAGAGACAATACGGAATTGACCGTATCCAGTACGGTTGTGGCATACTTCATCGTGGGTTTGTGGCCCGCGGCATACATGCACAATACATTGGCAAGCGGACCGACCTGGGCCGGTTTGCCATTGAAGGTCGGTGCTTTCACCCACGAATATTTACCATTTCTGTCATATTCTGTATGGTTTGGAACGGTTTCTTCCTCCCATGGATGGCGGTCCCAGTCGCCCTGATACCAGGAGTGTTTAATACTTTCTTTGACATTCTGTTTAAAGAAATCGTCATTAAAAGAGGTTATCGGCTTAAATTTGGATATGTTTCCTTCGGGAATATAGCCGCCCGGCAGTTCAAATGTATTTCCTTTGGTATCCAGCGGCATATCCGGCACGCACAGGTAGTTGGTGACGCCTTTACCGTAGGTCGTCCAATCGGCGTATAGAGCACCGACAGCGGCAACATCCACCATGTAAACATTCTTGATAAAGTCACCGATCTCATCGATCAGGGTTTTGACATAATAGAGGCGTTCCATGTTCAGGGCCGATTGGTTGTCAGGATTGATGGGATTGGCAACCCCGCCCACGGCCAGATTTTGAATATGCGGCGTTTTACTGCCGAGAATCGCCACTACTTTATTGATTTTTCGCTGATATTCCAAGGCCTGGAGGTAATGTGCGGAGGCCAGAAGATTTACTTCCGGCGGCAGCTTCATGGCTTGATGGCCCCAGTAACCACTGGCATAGATGCCGAGTTGGCCGGAGTTTACAAAAGTCTTGAGCCTGTCCTGGGCCGCCTGCATTTCATGCCGGCTGTTTTGGGGCCATGAGGAAAGCTTTTCCGCCAAATCGGCGGCTGCTTTGGGGTCAGCCTTCAGCGCAGACACGATATCCACCCAGTCCAGCGCACACAGGTGATAAAAATGAACAATATGATCAAATATGCCGTGAGCTCCCATAATCAGGTTGCGGATATACTGTGCATTCAGGGGAACCTCCAGGTTCAGTGCGTTCTCGATCGCCCGGACCGAGGTAATAGCATGAACGGTGGTTCAGACCCCGCAAATCCGCTGGGTAAAAATCCAGGCATCCCGGGGATCGCGGCCCTGGAGAATAACTTCTATGCCGCGCCACATTTGTCCGGATGACCAGGCATTGACCACCTTGCCGTTGTCGACCTCACACTCAATTTTAAGATGACCCTCAATCCGGGTAATGGGATCGATGACGATTCGTTTAGACATTTAATTTCTCCTTCATTTGTAAATGCTTCGTGCTTATAACCGACGATAGATCGGCAGCCTTTTGATAAACCACAGAAACGCCATTATTTCCATGGACACGATTCCTAAAGATACAAAAATTTCTCCGACAGCCGGAAAGTAATGCCAGCCGTTTCCGGGATCAAATCCAATGATGTAGGTGTTGAGCCGGTAGAGTGCCGCTGCAAGAACAATTGAAACAGCGCAGAAAAACATAACCCGTGCTTTTTTCCGATTGGCAGGGACAAAAAGAATGCCCATGGGAATCAGAAGCAGTAGGTTCTCCAGCAAAAACATATTCCCGAGCAGATCTCCTTTAAAAGCGAGATTTAAATGGCCTCGAATGCCGACATCGGCAAACCGGATGACTAAATAAATTGCAATCAGCCAGGCCATAACCCCTGAAACCTTGCCGAGCAGGTGAGATTCATCAAGTATCCGGTATCGTGAGCCTGTAATGCTGGATTCGAAAACAACAATGGCATATCCCATGAAAATGCATGATATTAAAAACAGCAGCGGCAACAGACCGGTCCACCACAATGGGCTGAGCTTGCTGCCGGCAATCACCATTACCGTTCCCAGCGACGACTGGTGCATGGTCGGCAGCAGGATTCCTATGGCAATGAAAACGAACATGATTTTGTTCATAAAGGCTTTTGCATTGTCAGCCCCGAATTTTTCCAGGAAAGTGGGCGTAAATTCGATCCAAAGGACTGCGACATAAGCGCCCACACATAATGCAACTTCCAGTAAAACCGAATTGGGATTCATGTACCAGGGCAGAAAGATGTTATACACTTGCCAGTATCGTCCGACATCGATAACCACCGCTACACCTGCCAGGGAATAGCCGAACAGGCTGGTCATCACCGCCGGCCGCACCAGGGGATGGTATTCTCCCTTGTTGAAGACATAAACTAAAAGGGCCACGGCATATCCACCGCATCCGAAAGCGGTTCCGATGACCACATCGAATGCGATCCATATTCCCCAGGGATAGCCGTCGCTCATATTGGATACTGCGCCAAGACCGTATATGAACCGTTTGGCCATGAAAATCAGGGAAATCAGAAAAATTAAGCAACAAAGCAAGAAGGTCGGTGTCAGAATCTTGCCTTCCAGGGGTTGTTCGGTTTTCATAAATCACTCCTCAAAAGAATCGACATAAATGGATAAAAACCACTATGATTTCCCGGAACCGGACCGGGAGCGTTATTCTTTCTTTTTCTCCGTTCTTTTTACCAAAAAGATCAATCCGCCAAGGGCGACGATGGGAAGAATCATTCCTTTGTAGAGCGTATGCTGTATATTTTCGGCCAGAGCCGTGTATGACCGGTCCGGAAGCATCGGAAGACCCAGTTTGTCGAAGGTCACACCGGCGAGCATGAGGACCTGAGTACCGCCGACCTCATTTTTTCCATAAACGTTGGGGATATAATTTTTGGCTTTATGAATCTGGATTTTCTTTGATGCAATTTCAGACACCGGGAATTCATAATATTTTCCGGCGGTCATTTTTTGTCTGCGTTCAGCTTCTTTTACAAGATCTGCTACCGGGCCGAACAAGGAAGCTCCGGTGGGGCATTCTCCACAACAGGCGGGGATTTGACCTTTAGCCAGCAAATGACTACAGAGTTGGCATTTAACGATTTTCGGAAAAGGATTGTCCCATTCAAATTTGGGGACGTTGAACGGACACGCCACCTGGCAATAGCGGCAACCGATACAGGCGTTTTTGTTATAAGAAACAACTCCCGTCTTGGCATCTTTGGTCAAGGCGGATGCCGGGCAGGCGGAAACACAGGCAGGATCTACGCAATGCATGCAGTGCCGTTTAACAAAAGCGTAACCATCGATTTCCCGGTCCTTTTCCTTTTGAGTTCCGTTGTCATATTTTTTGATGATGTTGAGTGTCTTTGCAGAGAGATCAACGGGATTATCCCACTGCCGTTGAGGGCCATAATATTCAGGCGGCATATTATTGGCTCTTTTACAGGCAACCATACAGATCTGGCAGCCTACACAAATCGTAGAATCATAAAGAATTCCTAATGCATCGGGAAGGCGACTTTTTTCCGAAGAACTTGCCAAGGCCGGCGGCGCCATTGCCAGCACTGCGCTTGTTGCCAATCCTTTGAGAAAATCACGCCGTTTGATTTCCATGAATTATTCTCCTTTATCTTTGTCGCCCAAACGTTTTGCAACCACAGCGCCGGCACCGATGGCCGCTCCGGCAATGCCGCCGATCAATGCCGCAGAACCTGTGGAGACACCTGCGCCTCTTTTTGTTTGGATGGGCGCATGTGCGGCTGCCGGGGTAACAATCTCAATATCGGCTTCGGTGTGAAGCGGAATGGTGAATCCGATCCCCTCTTCCGTGCATCCAAAACAGGGATGACCGGTACCCACGGGCCAGGCGCCCGAGCCCACGTCGCAGAAAAGAATGGAAGGACAATTGGCATGAGTCACGGGCCCTTTACAGCCAAGTTTATAGAGACAGTAGCCCTGGCGATGCCCTTCATCTCCGAATTGCTCGGCAAAACGGCCCGCGTCAAAATGGGGCCTTCGTTCACAGTTTTCATGAATGAGCCGGCCATAGGCAAATTTGGGTCTTCCTATATCATCCAGAGCCGGAAGCTTTTTGAATGTTAGAAAATAAAGCACCGTTGAAAGGAAATTGTATGCATTGGGCGGACAGCCGGGAATAGAAACGACAGTGGTCCCTTTTAGAAATTCGGGTATTCCGGTTGCACCGGTGGGATTGGGAGCTGACGATTGCCAACCTCCCCAGGTTGCACAGGACCCTATGGCGATTACGGCCGCTGCTTTTGCTGCGGTCTCTTTTACGATATCCGTAAAAGGTCGACCGCCTATCATACAGTAGATGCCGCCATCTTTTATTGGAACAGACCCTTCCACAACCAGGATGAACTTTCCGGCATTCTCTTTAACGGAATTTTCAAGAGCTGCCTCAGCCTGGTGTCCTGCCCCGGCATTCAATGTTTCGTGGTAGTCAAGCGAAATGAGATCTAAAATAAGGTGTTCCAGACTGGGGTGGGATGTTCGCAAAAGGGATTCCGTACATCCGGTGCATTCCTGTCCATGCAGCCAGATCACCGGCGGGCGGCGCTTGGGGTTGGTGATGGCTTCGGCGATTTGCGTGCCGGCGCCCATCGGCAAACCCATACTTACAGCAATGACACCGCAGAATTTCATAAAATCCCGCCGTGAAACACCTTTTAATTTTTCTCTGATAGGACCTGTAAAATTTTGATCTTTCATTTTTCGCCTCTTTACTTGAAGGTGTTAATTGTCGTTTTACAAGTTTAACATCTTAAACCAGTGAACAGATAATCCCAACAATTTGGAAGTTTAAATGGTTTCAAAAAAAAAGAAAGTGCGAATTAAACTAAAGGATAGGAACACAGTAGGAAATCTTTTATGAGCGTCAAGCCAGTATATAACCGTGCAATGAGAGAAGAAAGCTTTCCACGAGACCTTCAAATACCAAATCAGATAGAACCATAGCTCTGAAATTACTTATATCGAAAATAAAACAGCTTGCTGATTTCAAATCGGATAATTCTGCGTGTTCGGCCGCTTTTTTAAAAAAAAGGGGCATCCTGAGTCGGGATGCCCCTTGGCCTAAGCATAACTAGTCAATACTCGTTTCAATTTTCGGCGCCTTTTACATCGGATCGGGTTCTAAAGCTATTTGACATTATGCTACAATGTGTTACATATATTCAGCAATTTCAATGTATTAAGGAGATATAGGAAAGTCAAGAATTATTTTTATTTTCTGAATATTATTTATTTGGAGTGGAAGTTGTTGGTACACTCAGCACACACGGCTAAGAATCCGCAATTTACGGTAACCTTAAATATGGAATATGCGACGCATTGACACTCGGCGTGTTCGTTATAAGCCCAATCGAAACTGCATTTGTATAGTTCGTCAAGACTTTAAATAGATGCTTGGAAATGTTCTACTTTTTGATGCTAATCATCATCGTCGATACCGACAGAATCATCGTCGGAAATTTTCAAAGAATACGGTAGATTCTTGATATCGCCTTTTTCATCAAAATCTTCTTCGAGGACATCTTCATCCAGCAAATCGTCGATTCCCACCGCTTCCTCTTCAATGTCATCTAAAAGCAGCGGCTTTTTCTCTTTTTTTGTCAAAAGATCAATGTCGTTAAAAAGCAGTTCAACAGGCTGATCATCGCCGGATTCGTACATCTTTGTAACAGCCTCAGCGATCTTTTCAGCATATATGCCAAGTGGAAACAGGTTTTGAGTCCTTAACGTCTTAATAAGCGTGGCTTTGTCTTTTGCGATTGCCGATTTTACGGTTTCGTCTTCAAATGTTTCCTCACACAAAAGGGAAAATATTTCTTTATCCAATTCAGCGAATTCTCTAATGATAATAGCGGTTTTTTCATCGTTTTTCAATATAGAATATTTTTGTTTCATTATGTATCTCCTTTAAATACAATCGATTCTGTCACTGATTTGTCGAA
Source organism: uncultured Nitrospinaceae bacterium (assembly GCA_964195835.1). Classification (GTDB taxonomy): domain Bacteria; phylum Desulfobacterota; class Desulfobacteria; order Desulfobacterales; family UBA11574; genus UBA11574. The sequence goes on from CAXMTB010000077.1 coordinate 8,457, forward strand.
AATCATAAAAATCGGGGGATGTCAACTAACAATAGAAAAATATTGACCTTAAATGTCCAAAATGTTAGATTCTTTTATTAAATTATCGGAGGGATGGCTGAGTGGTTGAAAGCGGCGGTCTTGAAAACCGTTGAGTGTAACAGCTCCGTGGGTTCGAATCCTACTCCCTCCGCCATTTTTTTAAACACACGAATCGATTGCTTAACAATTTATCGGTAAACGGAGAGATGGCCGAGTCGGCTGAAGGCGCTCGCCTGCTAAGCGAGTGTGGGGGGAAACTTCCACCGAGGGTTCGAATCCCTCTCTCTCCGCCATAAAAACAACGACTTAGCCGATTTTGGCATATGCTAAATTCGGCTATTTTATTTGAAAAAAATGTCAAAGCGTACCCCCTATCGTACCCTTTTCGTTCTTTCTTCAGCGTGACTTTGTTTATCAAGTACTTCTGCAACCTGTTTTAACTCTGGGTCGAGTGTCTTGATGTAATTGTCTGTTGTGCTGATTCTGCGATGACGGAGAAATTTTTGGACCTGACTCGTACTAGTCTTTCCAGAATCCGCTAAGATCGAAGCAACGTGGTGACGAATTGCATGAAACCCGAATGGTTTCACATAGGCTTTTTCACAAACTTTTTTCATAACGTGTCCTTTTTGGTGATAAGTGAATTTGGTTTCATCTTCATTATGAAAAACATAGGGTGTTAATTTATTCCTATTGTGAAATCTGCGTTTCAGAATCCTATATAATTCATCCCCTAAAGGGAGTTTGTCTTCTTGGAGTTCACCACCTCTTCGTTTGCGTGTCCAAAGCCGAATCCAGTTATGTTCAAAATTTATATCATCCCATTTTAAATTTAATATTTCTGAGATGCGCCCGGCTGTATAGTATATGATTTGAATCAAGTCCGTATCATCATGATCGGCAGCAATAATAACCTTTTTAATATCTTCTTCTGACGGAACATATCTCACTATAGGTTTTTCTGGATATTTTTGAATGTTGATGCATGGATTTTGAAGAAGATATTCATGACGAATGCACCAATTGTATAAAGCTTTAAATTCTTTCAAATCCCGATTTGCTGCGCAATTATCATCTTTAGTCATGCGGTACATTAAATATTCTCTAAATGTCTGTTTAAGGATCGAATCTGCCGGAGGATCTTCATTAATAAATGACAAAAAATTACGATAAACAAATGCTTTATGTCGCCATGTATTTTTTTGAAATCTTGCCCGACAATCTTCAAGATATATTGTCGATGCCTGAGAGAAGGTCAAACGGATCGGCTCCGGCTCCGGCTCCGATGGATTTTTCAATTCCTTTCGCCTTTGAACCTCCCACTCCTGAGCTACCGATCTGCTCTTGAATCCCTCCTTTTTGTACTGCCTTCCTTGATACTTGAACTTTGCGACCCATGTATTTCTTTTTTTGTTTCTCCACACTGACATGACTTGCCTCCTTTTTTAAATGTTCTATGACCTCATAAACAATGAACCTTGCTCCTCTTAAAGTCTTTCCATCACCAATGAAAAAATGAGGGAAACTTCGCCAATTTTTTTTCAAGGTATGAGGGCTTGCTTTCAATGCGGAAGCCAACCCGTAAATATTCACTATTTGATACATCTAAGTTCTCTGTCCGATAAATTTTTATATGTTGATGCATGATAACGTTCTTCTCTTTGTTATACTTAGATGCTATTTTTAAGCTTTCATTCTTAGGCATGGATATTTTTTTTAAATTATTGATAAGAATTTGCATGGAAGAATTGAAAATCCTATAAATACGGATAGTTAATGTAATTTAAGAAAATAAATAATATTTTAAAAACACCATCCTTAACATTATATTTGACATTATATTGGAAGATATCTGTAATAAAAAAATATAAAATTAGCTTATATTATAGACGGGGGCGCTGCGTTCCAGAAATCAAGAATGCGGATCAACCAAATCCATCCAAAGTCTCTTTAATCTGGCTTCCGCCTCAGGAGGAATTCTTTCCCCGTTCAGAAATCTGTATATTTCTGCCTCACTTGTTTTCAAGGCTTTGGCGATGACAAACACTGGGCACCCAAGTTCAAAAATCAATCGAAAAATTATGCCCTTCTCAATCAAAAGGATATCCCAACCCCAATTTAAAAATGTCGCCTTTTCTATTTTCCAGATACAGTCTGATCGCATCATCCAAAACTTCGCCGGTCTTCCTGCCCTCCCGAATTGCCTGAACCTTAAGCTCATTCCATATCTCAATGCTCACCTGTGATCCGATTGCCTTTGCCTTCCGATGATCTTTATTCTTTTTCCGCTTCAAAATAACACCCCCTATATAATATGGACAAAGCCCCTTAGAGGCTCCCATGTAAGGCAACCACATTCTTAACCGTCTGCGGAAACCACTGATTCCCTTTCTTGGTTTTGAATCCCATATGATTCAGTTCCCTTGAAATCCGGCTGAAATTGAAGCCCTTTTCCCGCATCCCCAAAACGGTCTGAACAATTTTCTGTTCCGCATCATGATTCAGCAGCTTTCCCTTAAACTTTTTGAACCCGAAAGGAACATGCCCGTAAACTTCACCATTAGCCTTTTTTCGTTGAAGGACATCCCGAGTTCGTTCACCGATAATCTCTCGTTCCATCTCAGCCAGGGCAGCAGTCAGAGTGAAAAAGAATTTTCCCATAGCGGACTTCGTATCGATGGTCTCTTCTATGGAATGAAAACTGACATTCCATTTATCAAACTGCTTAGTGGTTTCCAAAGCATCGACAGTGCTTCGGAACATTCGGTCCAGCTTATAAACAACAACAGCATCAACCAATTTATTACGGGCCATCTCTAAAACCTTCTGGGCGCCAGGTCTTCTTAGATTCTTGGCGCTGATACCAGCATCCTGTATGATTTCTATAATCTCAAAATCCTTCAATTTACAGTAATCCCGGATTTTTTGTTCTTGATTTTCTAGGCTCACGCCTTCCTTGGCCTGTTCGTCTGTAGACACCCTAATATAGCCGATTGCTTTTATCATTATGACCTCCGAAATCTCATAAGTTGCCAGAATTATTATAAATATTAGCCTTTAAGTTGCCAAAAGTAAAGAACTTTCTTTAAAATTTTAAACTTTTTTAATGGGAAAAGTTTGCAGTGTTGCACACAACGACATGGAGCAGCTTCGATACTAGAGGGGGGGTGTTCCTAAAGTTTAGAAAAATTTATCAGGATGGTATGAACATTTTTCTATCATTACGGAACAGAGAAAATAATCATCCTTAAAAAGGCCTTATATACAGGCTCGAATAGAAGGGGAAAATTCGGGGTAGGGTTACCTATTCGGAAATATTTTTTATCGAATATCGACGATGCAGAGCGCTTATTTTTGGACTGCACAGTATTTGATTATTATCGTCTTTAAACGGAGATAAGATTTGCTTGACTTTAACAATGGCCATTATACGATATCTCTAATAATATCTAATTTCATATGTTGGTAAAATATTTAAAATTACTTAATATCTCTCTCTTTTGTTGTCGGGACTATAATCCCGATTATTTTAATAAGGCTATTGTTTAACCCCGAACATAACTCGCTCGATTAAGGATTTTATTTTTTAAAACCCATTATGGCCGATAGTATCCCCAAAAAACAAAAATGTCCTAAATGCAAAAAACACGAAGGACTAGAGCTTATATATGGCGCTCTAACCGAGAAATATGTTGACCGTGTAAAACAAGGACTTGCTATCCCTGGCGGATTCATGCCCAAAAGCGGACCTGTGTACAAATGGAATTGTGGCAACTGTAGCCATGTATGGGGGAAAGTTTAAATTGGACAACAACCATTGTATGATATTTGTAATACGATCGGATTTTGTATACTGGCAAGTAAACACAAGTTTTTACAAGTCTGAATTTCCTGAGGTAATCTCAATATATCAAAAGATTGAAGACCGAAAGGCGGACCACAATATATTTTGTATCCGCCTTTTTTCTCTAAATAACTTATCGAAACTATGCAACTTTCCTTTTTTAGGACCTCCAATCACTTGATTTGTTCTGTCAAATAATATCGGACGGTGTCTAACAAATAGTCGAAAAGTTATCGGCCCAAAATCGATAGAACTCTCAATGAGACATCATGTAATCATACAGTGGATCAAGTTCCTTCGTTACCTTTTGAAGTTCTTTCTTAGCCTGTGCGTCAACCTTTTTCTCATGCTGAGAAGACATATCCCGTATCGTTTGGCTCATTTGTTTCAACATGTCACCACATTGTTTCTGATGTTCGGGTTTCATATCGCCTTTGCTCAACATTTTGGACATCTTCATCATCATATCGGACATCATCATCATATTGCCTTGCATGTCCGTATTGCCTTGCATCATTTTGGTATCTTTCTGTGCCCATAAAATATTTGGGGCAATAAACAAAGCCACGATTAGAATAATAATTATTCTCCGTCTCATAGTGTCCTCCTTTTAATCTTCTTTAGGTTTATAATTTAGCAGGTTATAGCCAAACATTATCAATATCTTAAATAAGCTAAAATTTAATGTCAATACTAACATATTGCGTTAATATGTTAACAAAAAGGAAAGAAACAATAAATCGAAAAGTGTAGGAGGTTAGTGCGAAACCGGTGATCTCCAACGAACATGTGACGAGTCCGGATTGCATGTTACTGCTATATATAACAAGTTTTTGAGGCCCTATAAATGTTGTGATATCGTAATCTAAAGAATGAACTGTGAACCGATGTTTTTCACTCCATACGAATCTTCAAAATCAAGTCCCAAAAAGATATTTTCAGAGCATAATTTAAACGTCTGACCGTTCGTTTAAGAAGCAAACACCAGCAGTATTAAGGGTTGCATTTAAAAATAGGGGTGTCAAAAATCGGTGGGCTTTACTATACTTGACTGCTCAATTCTCTGAGTATGATATCACAAGTTCTGAACGGGCTTTTGGGATTGCAGATATATAGCAGAAAGCACAAGGTTGGTTCAGGTTGTGATATGGTATGAATATCTGGTAAAATTCAGCCCTTTGATATTTGCTGA
>CAXMTB010000078.1:0-351 GCA_964195835.1 uncultured Nitrospinaceae bacterium
ACAATAAGGAATTCGGCTGTCCGGTCGACCATGGTATCATAAAAATCACCAAGCCTGCTTGTGCTTTTTGTGAGGCGCGCAATTTCTCCGTCCACACAGGACCAGATGCCGAAGAGCTGAATAAACACCACTGCGGTGATAGAATATCCCAGGTATAAAAACAGAGCGGCCAAGAGAGCAAGAATGAAATCGATACGTGTCGCCGCATTAGCGGAAATCCCTCTACGCACACAAAAGCCGGTTATGTAGGCGGAGAGTCGGCGCTGGACCAGATAACAGTATGTGCCGTCACTCGCTTTTTTCGCGAGTTTCGGATATTTAGTATCATACCCGGAATCACCGGTATCATTT
>CAXMTB010000078.1:361-13432 GCA_964195835.1 uncultured Nitrospinaceae bacterium
TTTAAGCCAGCTGTTTTACCTTGGTTTCCCAATAACACCTCACAGTAAAAAAAGTTGAAGTCTGTCAATTATACTTTACTTGCTCGTGAGCTTTATATCTTTCTTAACCACATACTCTTCAAGATAACCGAGGAATTTTGTAATGTCATGCTTTGTAATGGCACCCATGTTTGCCAGGCGAAAAGTGTTCTGTATTACGCCTTTACCCGGATATATCGTAAAACCCCGCTTGTAAAGAAAATCATGCATTTCAGAGAAACTGTAATTTTCATCTTCAGGCTCGATAATTGCCGTCAGTATCTTGGCACGATATTTTTTCTCGACAAGAAACCGGACGCCGAGCATTTGCAGGCCATTTTCAAGAACTTCATGCATTTCGGCATACCTTTTTTCCCGGGACTGTTCTGTTTCCAGGAAATATTCGTTGATCGCCTGTCTCAGTGCATAGAAAATCTGGACCGGCGGTGTGAACTGCATTTCATGTTTTTGGGTAAAAAAAGAGTAGTTCTGATAAAGATTAAAATAGAAATTCCGAGGTTTGATCTCCTTTGTTTTTTCAAGGGACTCTTTTTTACAGATAACAAAGCTGAGCCCTGCCATGCCCTGGATACATTTATTTGCCGAGCCCATAAGATAATGAATTCCGGAATCCTTGATATCGATCGGGATGCCGGCATACGAGGATATGGCATCTACAATTACCTCAACGCCAAATTTTCCGGCCGTACGGGAGATTGTGGTTATATCATTTAAAATTCCCACGGTTGTCTCGTGATGAACCAGTGCAATATGGGAGATATCCTGTTTGTGCTGTTCGAGCAATGTTTCAACCTGGTTGCAATCGACCGGCTTACCCCAGTCTATATTGCAATCGATGTGGGATATGCCGTAACCGTCACATATCTGCTGCATCCGTTTGCCGTAGGCGCCGTTGCTGATGATAAGCACCGATTTGTCATGCGGGACAACCGAGCTCAAACAGGCTTCAACCGCACCGGTTCCTGATGAAGCAAAAAGCACTGATTCATACACTCCTTCACCATGAACAACTCTGACCAGGTCCTGTCTAATACCTTCCACAAGGTCTCCAAACTCTTTTTCCCTAGGGCAGATATCATTAACAACCATGGCATATTTAACCGTATCGGTCGTGGTGGCAGGCCCCGGATTGAGCAGAACATTTCTTTCGACTCTTTTCGAGACAATTATTTCTGAGTCTCTTTGTTCAATTAAAGGGTAGATCTTTTCACGGGCTTTACTTAGATGATTTTCATCGTCTATCTCTATCCATGCCAGGTTGTCCATGCACTGGTAATAGACGGCAATGTTATCACTCACGTCGACAAGGCAATCTTCGTACTGATATTGACTGTTATGCTTACATTTTTCTGGGGCAATATCCGTCATGTGCTTATATAGTTCCAGCGAGATCTTTGAGATACCTACCAGCTCGCCTCCCAGGCATTTAATATCATCACGGCATTTTGACATGTTAACGACTCTGTCATCGTTTACACCAACGTAGACTTCATCACCCGCTCCGGTTTTACCAGAGAGTAATATGCAATTATCCTTAGGAGAATTCTGGAGTGTTTGAAGGGCATTGTACTCATAAACCAGGTCGGATTCTAAAAGCAGAAAATCACTATTAACACACTGAGAGGCGGTATAAAGAGACAGCATACTGCCGGTTGTTGCAAAATCCGGGTTCAGTATCGTACGGACAAAGGGGTATTTTTCAGAAAATTGATCGTAGAACTCATGGCAATAGCCGGTTACAATCACAATATCGGTTATTCCGGTGCGAACAAGTTTGGCAATCGATTCCTCGACAATCGGTCGGTTTCCCAATTTTAAAAATCCTTTGGGACGATCATCGAGTGTGCCTCTGAGACGGGACCCGAGCCCGGCCCCTAATATCACCGCTTTTCGAACGTTAAACATATTACTCCTTTTAATGAAAATTTCCGAGGTATTCCATGAATCGTTCTTTGACCTGTACCGGTTTAACCGACGGCCGGCCTAATCCAGCCGGAACACCAGGGCGTGTTTTGAGATGTATAAAGACGGGCCCATTCTGCTCCATTGCCTGCGTCAGGCAGCTTTTAAATTCAGCGAGCTCATCGGTGGAGCATACATGCGTGTATCCAAAACCCTTAGCGATTACCGGAAAGGAGACATTACCGGATAGAGTCCTCTGTCCTCCGGTTGATTCGTGCATCTCATTATCGAGAAGAATGTGAATTAAATTGTGTGGAGCGCAAGTGCACGTTGTTGCCATGGCCCCTGTTCTCATAAGCAATGCTCCATCGCCGTCAACCACAATCACTTTTAGCCCCGGTTTGTGAAGAGCGATACCGGTTCCAATAGAAAGCGCACACCCCATGGAACCGACCATGTAAAGCTGGTTGTTGCGATCATCGAGCATATACATTTCACGCCCGTTAAAACCTGTTGTTGCAATGACCGCGGTTCCTTTACCTGAAATTGATTGGATATCTATTAGTGCTTCGTTGCGGGTCGGCCTTTTATTGTACGGGAGGCGGAAGTTTTCTTCATGGGAAACAGTATGATGTATGGATCTGGTTTTATCGAATGAGCTCAGTTTATAAGGTTCGACAGCGCCTTTGCGCATGACAAATGCAAAAGGAAGGCCCTCTTTAGCCATGAATTCCTCTGCATGTTCAAGAGCCGCCGCGATTTTATCGCTTGAGTCTGGAAAATATGACCATCCGATGCGCATGCTTTCAAGCAGAGCCGTTGTGATTTCCCCCATGAGTTCATGCTGCGGTTCATCTTTGGGACCGCCAGTTTCACCGCGAAGGGTAACAATCAGCAACACAGGAATCCTGAAGGTATAATTCAGAGATGTTAGGGGGTTTACCGCGTTGCCAAGTCCGGAATTCTGGAACATGACAACACTTCTCTTACCGGCCATGACTGCGCCGCAAGCCAAGGCGACGGCATCCCCTTCGTTGGTAGCATTGATAAAACTAAATTCTTTGTTATCAATGACATAGTTGATAATCGGTTTAAGATATGAACATGGAGTCCCTGTATAAAAGCTAAAACCCCGGTCCAAGCATGCATGTAAAAAATCTTGGGCGCTGATCATTTTGACTTTCCTGCGGTTGAAGGGAGGTATCTCTTTTCTGCCTGCTGCAACTCATCTGCGTTCTGTAATTCAAAGACTTCGGCCAGGGTGGCGATGCGATCTTCCACCTCATGTAAGGACTGCAAATCGTATATATTCATAGCTGTTTGCCGCATTGCACTTATTGCCGACCTCATAAGATGGTTTGCCCATATTACCAGACTGATATCAAGGTCTCTGAATGTTTGTGTCGGAGTTTTGTAATACTTTGTCGGAACAATGACCACCGGCCCACGGTTGCCCCACTCTCTCATGAATGACTCGATCTCTTCACAGGAGTCTATTTTACTATGTATAAGCACTGCATCAGCACCGGCCTGGTGGTAGGCCATGGCGCGTTTCATCACCTCTTCCAGTCCCCACCCGGCAATAAATGCCTCCACACGGGCTATGAGACAGAAGTCATCATCTCGCTGGGAGTCTTTACCTGCTTTTATTTTGCCGCAAAACTCATCAATACCGGCAAGTGGCTGGAATTCACTGAGGAAGCTGTTGGTTTTGGGAAAAAGCTTATCTTCAATGCAGACACCGGCAATATCCCGCTGTTCAAGCTTCCTGACGAGGCGCCGCAGGTTGTTGAAGTTACCATAGCCAGTATCACCGTCAAGCAGAATGGGAATAGCGGTGCAATCACTCATGAATTCTGCCATTTCAAGCACCTGGGTCCAGCTGGCTTCATTATTGTCGCGGACACCAAACGATGCGCTTATTGAAAGTCCGCTGGCCCATATACCTTTGAAGCCTGACTGCTCAACGATGCGTGCCGATAAACCATTATGGGCTTCCATCAGAAATTCCAGTTCAAGACTACCAAGCATGTTTTTCAATCGGGTTGTTTTTTTCATTTCATATTGTTCTCCTTATTCGCCTTTATTTTAGTTTTCACAGGTCCGATATCGAGTGGGGGCACTTCTATTATGTCAGTCCTGATTTGACTAATGATACGGCTTCTTAAGAAACCGCACTTATGGGTCTAAATACGCCATAACCGTTTGTAATGGCTTTTTGACAGCTGGAAATTCGGTAGGTCTGTATTGACGGTGATCAAGGGTGGAGGGAATGCAATATTCCATCCAGTCGTCTGTACCGAAATATTCATTCAGTATCTTTGCAGGATTTTGGGGGACCATTACGGAAAACTCTTTAAATGGTTTTCTCTGTAATGGAAAAAAATCTTCGATATTATAGACGAACTTCTCCGGCGGGAGTGTCATTGCCTTTTTTTTAAAAACAGGCTCCCATACTCCAAGCCATGGGAATTGCCAGGAAACCCCTGGTATACCGTTCCCGTTTTTTGAATAGATACGGTAGCCACACCGTGTTTTTAACTTAAAAAAAGGCACCATTTTAAAAGGACTTATCCTGCGAATATCCTGTAAGACCGTATATCCTTTCTCTTCGAATTTCTCTATACACCGCGTTTCAAATTTTTTTATGTCAAAGATAATAATATCCAGATCATCGTCCCATGGAATGAAATCCCCGTGACGAAGCAGTCCTAGCAGGGTTCCGAACATCAGGCAGTAATCCACGCCTGCCAACGTTAAAAGCTCATCAGCATCCCGCAGATGATTCATTGCCGCATCTTTTTCTTGAAAGAAGCCTGTTTTGCTAAAATATATTAGTTCAGGGTCTGTATTTTTATCCATACCGGGTTTTCTTTCCTTAATTTTCCATTCTCAAAATCGTAGACTTGAGATCACCGAACAAATAACTTTGGGCGAGCAGCTTTTATATTAAACCGTCAAAAAACCCTTTCCCGGAGCAACATTGTATGGTTTTAAAACGTTTCTTGTCTGTGTATCAAACCCAAAATCCGGGATTCGGCTGGCAGATGAACTTGGACAGCATCTGACTCTGGGGCAGTTGGCCTGGGGAAACGAAGCAGATAACCACAAAAGCATCATGACCTGATTAAGGGGTCGCCGTGCGAGTGGCGCAGAGTCCCATCGCTTTTATTTGGGACGTGTGTTATATAGCAGACTGAAACGAGCCTGTCAAACAGGTCTCTGAAGATGAATTTTTTGTTTTTTGCAAAAAGGCTGGCATTGCTGTATTATCCATAAAATGATTGCCAAATGAAACGATAAAAATATATATGGATGTAAAGATACTTCTTAATTCTCAGCTGCCGACAAAAGAGATATAGCCTTGAAAGATCTGATCAAACGCATAGCAAAGGCACTGGTTGACCATCCGGAACAGGTAGAGGTTTTAGAGGTGGAGGGTGAACAGGTCTTCGTATTAGAACTAAAGAGGATATTGGGAAGATAATCGGCAAGCAGGGCCGGACTGCTCACGCCATACGGGCCATTTTAAGCGCTGCTTCCGGCAAGGCAAAAAAGCATGCTGTCATAGAGATTATAGATTAGTGCAATATTGCCATTACCGATAAAAGAGGGGTGTTCTGCTATAGATCGTGCCTTCTTTGATTTTATGCTTTGGCTTCTTTTCGCAACTCTTCGACCATGGTTTGCGCAAGGCTGAATTGGTATGTTCACTTGAAGGCCTGGTTTTACCAGATTCGGCCTACTCAAGATTTTGTGGCGGCTTAAAACCTCGGATAAAGCTATGACCATCCCTTTGGATGGTGGATGTGAACTAATCCAAACCTTCCGTTTTTTTTAAAATTGATGCTTAGCTTGCTTTCGTCCCGAAGAAAGGTTATCATTTGTCCAATCAATAAAGGCCTGCCCTTAATTGGCGGGCCAGTTTCGTTCTGAAGGAAAGATCCATTTGTCAAATTGGCAACCTCCAGTTTGGAACTATGAGAAATTTTTGAAAGGAGGATGTCATTATGGCCAATGGAATTGTAAAATGGTTTAACAACAGCAAAGGCTACGGCTTCATCGAGCAGGAAGGCGGTCCGGATGTATTTGTTCATCATTCAGCAATCAATGCAGAAGGTTTTAAATCCCTCAATGAAGGCGACAGAGTTACTTTTGACATAGAGCAAGGAGAAAAAGGTCCTGCTGCGGTTAATGTCACTGTGGATTAGCTTGCCATTTCTAAGTTTTAAAAAAGGGCGTTCCATCGAATTATAAAATAATGCCCTTTTTATTTTGATAAAATGTCTTCTCGTTTAGCCATTCGAGGTTCGCAAGTTGCTAAGAATCGATGATCTTTATTTGTTATTTCTTATTCGATAAATAACGGCACATCTGCTCCGTCAATACAATATGTGCAAAGCCAAACGCAAGATTCTTCAGAGATGCTATCTAAATAATCATTATTCGCAAACTATTCGCCGCTGGTGATATCTGCAATAACGATCAAGTATCAAGTGCCTGATTTTCTGACATATTCAAAAGGTATCTCAGAGGGATGAATTGTCAGGGAGAGCCAAAAATGGACTTCACCCTGATTTTTGGGCCAGCTATCCGCAAATATTTTTAATCCACCTCCATGTTTTCAGCACCAAATTCTTCCAAACCCTTAATTAATGGGCATTTATCAGTTGACTTTTATAAAATGATATTCTAACCACTTAAAAATATAAGTTATTAGACATTCATTAAAAATTAACAAAGGGGGAAACTGATGACAAAAGCTGAATTGATTGAACAGATGGCAAAGGATGCCAAAATTTCTAAAGCGGCTGCGGGTGCTGCTCTGAATTCATTCATTGGAGGGGTTACGCAGGCACTTAAGAAAAAAGATGGCAAAGTGACATTGGTTGGATTTGGTACTTTTGCAAAAGTTCGTCGGAAAGCTCGAAAAGGACGCAATCCTCAAACTGGCGAGGCAATAAAAATTAAGGCCAGAAATGCTGTGACGTTTAAAGCCGGCAAGAAACTTAAAGACGCTATTTAAAACTATTGGGCGGGTTATCTCATTAATGACAGATAAACCGCCTATTCTTTTTTTTAACCCCTCAATTATAGCTTTATTAACCATGAATATTTTCAATCCACCTTATCGCTTCAACGTCACTGATTTTTCCGAGATATCGTTGGGTCGTAGACAGATTCGCATGACGCAGGATCACTTTACTAACGATTTCCAAGGGTACGCCGGAACGAGATGCAAAAGTTGCCGCGTGACGTCTCAAATCATGTGGTTTTAAATGAATGCCAACCACATCTCCAGCCTTTTTAGCCATTGACCTGGCAGTTTCATAGCATATCGGAAAAATGCGATCTTCAGCGTGTATTCCATTTTCCCTGATATAATCCTTGAGCCTATCGGCAATTTTTTGCGGAATGAATATGAATTCCTTTTCTCTTCCGCTTTTGGGGTCTCTGATAATCAGTTTCCGGCCATTAACATCCCTGGGGGTTAATTTCAGCACCTCACCGATCCTCATGCCGCCACGAGCCATTAATTCGAGCATGAGACGGTCTCTTGGGTTATCGGTCTTGAAAATGATTTCATCAACAATTTCCTTTTCCAGGATATCCCAAGCCGCTAACGCTTTAGCCCTAAACATCTTTCTTATTATCAAACTATCACAAGGATTTTGGAAACTTTGGTCAATATTGTTTTTGGTAAAATTGAAAAATGACGTGAGGTGTGAAAACCTCGTCTTTCTGGTTTGCGGCTTTTTGCCTTCAGTGATTCCATTGAGGAAGTCCAGAACTTCGTCAGATGTTAGCTCTTGTAAATCTTTTTCGCCGTTTTCATGACAAAATCTTGATAGGAGCTCTTTATAGGCTCTGATGGTGTTACCTCTGGAATTTGCCCGGTGATAATTTAACCAAAATGTAACTGCCTGTGAAATTTTCATAATTCCCTCCTTCTGTTAATGGGATTAATAAAACCGTTGAAAAGTACAGCGGTACCTAATAATATCAAATGGAGCTGAAAAAACTGATGATTTTAACCCGTTGAGGAGGAAGCTAACAAAATCAGGATTGCCATAGTGAAAGCAACAGAAGGTGGTGGATAAGATTTGTGGAGACTGTAATTGGGGGCTAATTTGCTGGTGATAAGGTTTGCATATCTTATAAAATTCAGAAGGTTATGATAGTTGTTTTGATTGCAAGATATCACCGGCGCAATTCGCAATATAACAGGACTGAATTATCGTTTTTTCTGCAAATTATCCCCTCACCTGACCTGATTATAATCCATACCTTCCCTAAGCAACGAAAATATTTGCAAGTTGGCTCTCCTTCATGTTATTTCAAATCCAAGGATGCAATGTCGTCTGAATATTTAGTAAAAAATGCTCTGCTTTCGCCCGGGAAAGGCAAAAATGGTTCAATATCGAGATACTTGGCATAAACTTTTCAGGCGGAAATTCAGAAACTCGAAATATTACCAAATCCAAAGGACATTTCTATTGGATAAATCAGAACTCATATTTGGCTCTATGACCCAATATGGGTTTTGCTGCTTTTGAAGGTAATGGAGGATGTTCTGATGGCCCAAAACCCTACCCATGAAGAATTGGAACAAAGAGTAAAGTTATTGGAGAGCGAACTCCAGGACTTTAAGGAGTTAGGAGATGCCCTCAAAGAAAGTGAAGAAAGCTATCGCATTTTAGTTGAAGCGGCACCATCTGCCATAATGGCCATTCAAGATGGAAACATCATTTTCACCAACTCAACCGGAGCAGAGATGCTCGGTTTCTCTGATACTAAGGAGATGGTGGGTCTCCCCGTAAAGGGCCTTGTTTCACCAGAATTTCAAGAGGTAGTCGCCAAACGGCTCAAGAATCTGGAGTTGGGGAAAAGAAATCCCACTGCTGAAATAGAGCTCGTAAGGTAAGACGGCACCAAGATCATTGCTGAAAGCACATCGATCCCGAAGTCTTTTCAAAAAAAAACTATCGGGGTCATTATCGCCCATGACATCACCGAACGTAAGCAGACACAGGAACGTCTACTTGAGAGCGAGACCAAGTACCGTACCCTCACCGAGCACGCGCCCGATGGGATCTTCCTGGTCGATGCCACGACTGGCCAGTTTCTCGATTGCAACACGCAAGGGCTGAAAATGTTCGGATACAGCCGAGAAAAGATGCTCTCGTTTACCCCTGTAGACTTCAGCCCGCCGGTTGCGCCGGATGGCAGGCCGGTTCCAGAAGTCTTGCAGGAGAGACTGGAGTCTCTAACCCCCGATAAACAGATCGTGTTCGAGTGGGTACATCTGCACGCGGACGGACACGAGATTCCATGCGAGATCCGGGCCGTGCTGCTCCCTTCTTCGGATAGGCACATGCTCAGGGCGAGCATGGTCGACATTACCAAGCGCAAACGGGCGGAAGAAGCCCTTGAAGAGCGCTTTCGGTTCCAGGAACTAATCGTCAAAATCTCCACAAAATTCATCGGTCTATCCGGAGTTGAATTCGAACAAGCTATTCAAGACACTCTTGCGGTGATAGGCAGATATTTTGATGTGGATTCAGTCCGGCTTTACCGATTATCTCTCCAGGGAGATATTATAGAAATGAGGAACGTGTGGCGTTCTGAGTATCTCATCTCCGAGGAAGAAACAACCGAGATGTATAAAATGAAATATCCCCACCTCGCCGCCCATTACTCCCAAGGGGAAACGATTGTATATGGCTGTCCCGATGAATGTCCACCTTTGCCTGATCTGATTGAGATCCTGAAATACGCCAAAATAAAGGCCGGCGTAGGAGTACCACTGGAAATTGATGATTCGGGAATTGATGTTTTTGCCTTTGCAAAGACTCAATCGGAGCATGAATGGCCTAAGAATATTATCGAGTATTGCAAGGTTATCGGACAGATTATACTGAGCGCCATGCGCCGCAGGGAAACAGAGATCGAACTCAAAGACCGCCATACCGAAATCAAGAAGCTGAAAGATCGCCTTGAACAGGAAAACATCTATCTGCGAGAAGAAATAGAGATCAATTATCGGCACGATGAAATTATCGGCGACAGCGAGGGCATCAAAAGGGTTCTCACCCAGGCAGAAAAGGTAGCCGACCAGGAAACCTCCGTTCTCATTTTGGGAGAGACCGGCACGGGCAAAGAACTCCTCGCCCATGCCATCCACAATATGAGCCAGCGAAAAAATCGAGCCATGATCAAGGTGAACTGTGCCGCATTGCCGTCAACGTTGATCGAAAGCGAGTTGTTCGGGCGTGAAAAGGGCGCCTTCACCGGCGCACTGTCCAAACAAATCGGCCGATTTGAAGCCGCCCACGGCTCCACCATTTTCCTTGATGAGATCGGCGACCTGGCTCTCGATCTCCAGGCCAAACTGTTGCGCGTACTCCATGAAGGCGAATTCGAGCTATTGGGAAGCACCAAAACCGTATCCGTTGATGTTCGGGTTATCGCTGCGACCAACCATGACCTGGAGACAGCCATACACGAGGGAAGATTCCGTCAGGATCTTTTTTATCGATTGAACGTTTTTCCCATTACTGTCCCGCCTTTAAGGGAACGGCGAGAGGACATTCCTCTGCTGGTGTGGGCATTTGTAAAAGAACTTGGAGAGAGTATGGGGAGATCAATTGAAAAAGTTCCGAAGAAATCCATGGATATGCTTCAAAAATACCCGTGGCCTGGAAACGTACGGGAGTTGAGAAACGTGATCGAACGGTCGATGATCCTCAGTGCCCGCTCGACCCTGATCATCGACCGATTAGAGTCTAAGGACCCCACTTCAATTTCGAACAGGACGCTTCAAGAAATCGAGAGGAATCATATCGTGGATATGCTTGAGAGAGCGCAGTGGCGGGTTTATGGGAAAAACGGAGCGGCCGAGATATTAGGACTTAAACCGAGTACGCTCCAGCACAGAATGAAAAAGCTGGGTATAGAACGTCCCAGGTGATTAATAATTTAAACCAAACTGCAAAGGTGATAGCCCAGGCTATGCAACATATTTACGTGAGTTAATCATTACCACCCCCTGTTCCTCCTATAACTGGGCCTCTTGTTTCCAAACCCTTCAACAAAATACCAACACGTCAAGCTTCACCCGTATGCGGGTGAACCACCCGCATACGGGTGTTATTTTTCATCCCCATCAGATGCACCAAAAACCTCCTATAAAAAAATCATTATTTAAATCAAATCCTTAACCCCACGCAAGACTGCTTTCCAATAGTTGGCCTGTTATTTGCTAATATTTCCTCCATTAACTCACTTAAGATAAACTCTTGGAAAAAAATACAACGGTGCACGGTTATGATCATTGTCACACTGCGATTGAAAGTTGTTCCAGAGAAACGCTGGGCTGTTATTAAAACGGTCCATACCATTATCGGTCCAACGACGGTTCGGTCCGGGTGTTCCCACTGCGGTCTTTACAGCAGCACCTCGAATGATGATGAGCTGATTCTACTGGAAAAATGGGAATCAAAGGAGGCTCTGGAGAGACACCTTCGCTCTGACGAGTTCCGGAAAATTATCTCTGTCATGGAAACTGCGAGCGAACCTCCGGAAATTCATTTCAATACCGTAACTTCCATAGAAGGAATGGATCTTTTGGAAAAAATCCTCGGTTAAAAATGAAGATTGAATAAAGGAGGAAATAATGAAGCGATTTGGCAAAAAATTTGGAACAAACTGTTTTATCATCGCCGCTCTAATGTTGACGTTTATTCAGGTTGCTGTGCTGTCAGCTGCCCAGGAAAAACAGGAACAGCAGGATGTATCTAAAGAAGAGATAGAAAAATACAAAGAAATAAAAAAGGCGGCCAAAAAGGAGAAAGTAGAAAAGGCCGCTAAGGAAGATAAGACCGGAACCGACCCGCGCGTATTTTCTGACAAGTGGATGCCCTATTATCGCTACACGGAGTTGGAAAATGGGCTGATACAGCAGGATCTGACCGCGTTCGGCACTTTTCGCTTTAACGATCGAGTTGGTATGTTCTATGAGCTCCCGCTTGCCCAGTACCGTGATTTCAGCGATGTGCCGGGAGTCCCAGCGGGTACCGATGCAATTGGCATGGGAGATATAGATCTCAAGTTTTTGTGGAGACCGAAAGCCTTAGAGTTTAGCTACGGTAAAGAAGGGAAAAAAAGCGCTTCGGTGCTGCTCGGTACAGATTTTTTACTTCCCACGGCAACCGATGATGCCTTAGCCGGCGATGCCTTTTTGTTCGCACCGATAGTAGCCTTTGTGTGGGACATGCCTTTTTATGGATTCGTCGCCATGTTGAACCTCTACTTCTTTGATGTTTATAAGGAGGACTCCGCTCCAAAAACGTCGCGGTACGTCGGAAAATGGTTTTACATGCAGCCCCTGACAAAACCGGGTCCCTGGTGGGGAGGGTTCTTCTTATTACCCGAGTTTCAGCCGATCTACGATTTCGAAACAAATGATTTTTCCGCATGGATTGGTGTTGAACTCGGCAAGATGCTGGCGCCAGGCAGAATCGCTTATATCAAACCCGGCTGGGGTATTGATAATTCAGAAGCTACAGATCGCAAGTCTACCATTGAGGTTGGGTTCCGGTGGTTCTTCTGATTCAGACAAGAAATAGGAGGAACAAACATGCAACAACAAAATAAAGACAACTGCTCCAGTACAACTCGACGCACCTTTTTTAAGAGTGCGAGTATAATCGCTTTGGCGCTATGCCTTAGTATCACTTCAACCATTTCGGGCCTTTACACAGGAATTGGCGAGGCTGCCCAGGAGAACAAGAGGCCAAATATTTTACTCATCGTTGCAGACGACCTTGGATACTCTGACCTGGGAAGCTACGGAGGCGAGATCAACACACCGGTATTGGACAATCTGGCGCAGAAGGGTGTGCGCTACACCAACTTCTATGTGTCTCCAACATGTTCGGTCACCCGGTCCATGCTGCTCAGCGGAACGGATAACCATGTTGCCGGCCTGGGCAACATGGGGGAACTCTTAGCTCCGAATCAGATGGGCAAACCCGGTTACGAGGGCGTACTCAACAAGCGTGTGGCTTCGGTGGCCGACCTGCTGCGTGACAACGGCTATCATACTTACATGGCCGGGAAATGGCATCT
>CAXMTB010000079.1:0-13407 GCA_964195835.1 uncultured Nitrospinaceae bacterium
AAAGTAGGAGATCGTCGTGTTGTGGAAAAAATGATTTCTTCAGGATCTGTTTTAGGAGGTGAAGACTCCGGTCATATGATTTTTTTAGACCATCATACCACTGGTGATGGCATTCTTACAGCTTTAAGATTGATTGAAATTATGCAAGCAGAATCAAAACCATTGTCAGAACTTCGCAAAATAATGACCGTATTTCCACAGGTTCTCATAAATGTCGAAGTGAGTGATAAACCTGATATAGAGATCGTACCTGAGATTAAAGATGCGATTGCATCGGTTGAGCGCCGTCTGGATAATGAGGGCAGGGTGCTGGTGCGTTATTCAGGCACCGAACCGTTATGCAGAGTCATGGTTGAAGGGCCTCTCATAGACAAAACCAGAATTTACTGCCAAGAATTGGCTGATGTGGTAAAGAAAAATATAGGAAAGAGAAAAGAGGAAAGCGGATAAAGGAAATCAAAGATGAAGCGGTTATCTATTTTCTAATTCCTAATTCCTATTTTCTAAAGTGCCTAATCTCGATTACCTAATATTCTGAGCAGCATAAGAAACAAGTTTATAAAATCAAGATACAACGTCAGAGCACCTAATATCGCACCCTTTCTGATGGTTCCGCTGTCAAGGTTGTCCGGCTGTGAGAGCGCCATGGTTCTGAGCTTCTGTGTATCATAGGCTGTGAGACCCACAAAAACGACAACACCGATATAACTGACGATCAAACTCATACCAGAACTGCGTACAAATAGGTTTACGACCGATGCAATCACAATCCCGATGAGCCCCATAAACATGAACTGTCCCATGGATGTCAGGTCACGTTTAGTGACCATACCGTAAATACTGGATACAATAAATGTCGCTGCACAGATAAAAAATGTTGAGGTTATTGAAGATCTTGTATAGATAAGAAATATTGCTGAAATCGTTGCTCCGTTTAATGCCGCATACAGCACAAACAAAAAGGTTGCGGTTGAAGCCTGCATTTTGTGAACTCTGGCGCTGATGGTAAAGACAAGAATAAGTTCACCGATGATCAATCCAAAAAATATGATCTGATTTCCAAAGATCAGTTTTAATAGGGTTTCGCTGTTTGATACATAAAATGCTACAACACCCGTTAGTCCGAGACCGATGGCCATCCAATTATAGACACTTCGAATAAACTCGTTGACCCGGACTTGGGCCCGCGCTTTATTAAGCGGAATAGATTGCATTTTAACCTCCTAATATTAATAACAATTACTCAATTTTTTTTATAAACACGTCGGATGTTATTTCCGACAATTTGGAACATATATAACACACAAATAGTGTATTGCAAGATTAAAACCGTCTTTTATCGGAATGAACCCTGACCAGTTATATCAAGATCTTAAAGAACTTGCAGAGAAACTAGGTGTTTCGGTGTTAGAGCATAATTTTCGAAAAACCGGTATAAAAGTGAAAAGTGGCCTATGCAAAGTCAAAGGAAAGACACTTTTTATCATGGATAAGCATAGTTCGATCAATGATAAAAACGAGATTCTTTTATCCTGTATCAGCAAAATGCCACATGAAGATATTTATATTGTGCCGTATGTGCGTGAGATGTTAAAAAGATGTCATTAGTACCTTAATTGTGAATTTTGTGTTTTTTGTGGCAAAAAATTAGCTAAATTCATTGAGTGTAAAGTGCCTAAAGTGATCTAAAATGCCTAAAGTTAAGGTATTCCCGTCAATTTAATATAATATAAACAGCCGGAGAGTAGCGACTCCTTAACTTTAGATCACTTCAAACTTTAGTCACTTGTAACTTTTCCGGCTTGTCCGGGTTAGGATTAATATCACAACATAGTAGAAAGAGGCTGTTTGCTTTTACCTTTGGCCTGATAATCATGAAGCATCTATAAGTTTACATAATATATCTTATCAGACACTGTGAAGCAACAAAGTTTAGATGTCCAAAGTTTTTACCCCTTCAAAAGAGAAACTTGCTTATTGCTTCGTTTCAGGTTTTATGTTGAATGGTATGATCAACTGTGATAATAATTTTTTAGTCAATCTAAGTTGATAAGTTCATGGTTTCCATAATAAATGAATTAAAAGAAAATAGTTAAAACTTAATGAATTCATACCCCAGTATCCATTACATGGGCCCCTCGAATACAGATCGACATCGAATCTACACTGTTTCAGAGCTCACTTCAGATATTAAAGATATACTTGAAAAAACTTATCCATTTATATGGATTTACGGTGAAATATCGAATTTTAATGTTCCAACTTCCGGTCATTTTTATTTTACGGTCAAAGATGAACATGCTCAGATTAATGCGGTAATGTTTCGAAATCAAAACCGGAATTTAAAATTTAAGCCTGAAAACGGAATAAGCATTACAGGGCTTGCTAGAATCAGTGTTTATGAGCCTCGTGGAACATACCAGATTATATTTGAGTATCTTGAACCAAAAGGTACAGGCGCCATCCAACTGGCGTTCGAACAACTAAAGAAACGTCTCGCAGATGAAGGGTTGTTTGATGAGAAACACAAAACCCCCCTACCCTTTTTACCCGGAAAAATCAGTATCATTACCTCACCCACCGGAGCTGTTGTGCACGACATTTTAAATATTATCGATCGTCGTTTCTCAAACCTCCATCTTGAAATTGTACCCGTCAAAGTGCAGGGATATGGTGCTGAAGACGAGATTATATCCGCCATCAAGATGATAAATGCCCGATGTGATTCAGATGTAGTAATTTTGGCAAGGGGCGGTGGTTCATTGGAAGATTTTCATGCGTTTAATTCAGAAGATGTTGCCAGAGCTGTTTTTGCTTCTAAGATTCCGATAATTTCAGCAGTTGGTCATGAAACCGATTTTAGCATAACAGATTTTGTTGCAGACTTTCGAGCACCAACACCATCTGCTGCCGCTGAACTTGTAGTTCCTCTTAAGAAAGATCTTTATCGAAAATGTGAGGAACTTACAGAAGTTTTGACAACTCGCTTTTTGCGGTATTGCAGACATATGCAAACCGTTTTAAAAGGAATGTCAAATCGACTGGTTCATCCCAACAGAAAAATGGCGGACTTAAGGCTAAGAAACGATGATATGCTGGGTCGACTTAACAGAGCGTTTAAGAACAGCTTTCTAAAGCATCATGAAAGACTTTGGTGGCGTATCGAAAGACTCTTTTCCAACAGCCCTTCAATACAGATACAATTACTTAAAGATAAGCTTGATTTAAATAATTCTAACATTTCTATTTATATACAAATATTATTAAGTAATAAACGGTCAATACTACGAGAACTTGAAGCAAAACTTCACACTCTAAGCCCTGAGGCAATTCTGGCAAGGGGATACAGTATTACCAGAACCATCCCGGATGCAGCTGTTATCAGAGATCCCCAAGAGGTGTCCATTGGTCAGGATCTTGAAGTAATGGTTGCCGGTGGTGCCTTTATTTGCTCGGTAAAAAGGAAATAACATCATGGCCAATCAGACCTTTGAAAAAGCGATGAATAAACTTGAAAAGATTGTTCAAGAGCTTGAATCCACTGACTTGCCGCTTGAAAAAGCAATAAAAAAGTTTGAAGAAGGTGTTCAGCTGTCCAAATTTTGTACTGAAAAACTCGATGAAACTGAAAAAAGGATTACCATTTTGCTAAAGGATCGGAACGATCGTGTATTTGACAAACCGTTTATCTCGGAAACCGAGTCTGGTGATGAATAGTTTTGATCTGAAGTCATATCTTTCTTCTAATAGAGAGCAAATCAACGAAGCGCTTGATTCGATATTAGCGAATACTTCAAGTAAAATTGTAAAAGCCATGAAATATTCACTTATGGCGGGCGGAAAACGGATAAGACCGGTTTTATGTGTGGCTTCTGCCGAAACAGTTGGAGGGCAGAGCCAAGATGTGATCAGGGCTGCCTGTGCCCTTGAAATGATTCACACCTATTCGCTAATCCATGACGACCTGCCTGCTATGGACAACGATGAAATACGAAGGGGGCAGCCAACCTGTCATGTGGCCTTTGATGAAGTCACAGCAATTCTTGCCGGTGATGCCCTTCTAACTCTGGCTTTTGAGGTGCTTTCATCAATGGAGTTTATCCAAGAAAATCATGTTCTAAATTGGATGAATGTTATACATACCCTATCGACAGCTGCCGGATATAAGGGAATGATTGAAGGACAGATGCAGGACATTGCCGGCGAAGGCCACTTGCTTTGTTTAGAAGACCTTGAGAACATGCATGCCTTAAAAACAGGTGCTCTGATTGAAGCATCCGTAACTGTTGGTGCAATTTTAGGTAAAGGAAGCTTTGATCAGATTCAACATCTTAAAACTTATGCAAAAAATATTGGGCTTGCATTTCAGGTCACCGATGACTTATTGGACGTTGAAGGTGATCCAAATGTTATGGGAAAAGATGTGGGTTCGGATCAAGCACGAAGTAAAAGCACCTATCCCGCTCTTCTTGGAATAGAGCAATCAAAGCAATTCGCGAAAAAACTTGTAAACAATGCCTTGAAAGCACTTGATTATTTTGATAACAAAGCTCATTCTCTCCGAGCAATTGCATATTATATTGTTGATAGAAAAAAATAAGGGGTCATAATACTTTGAGCTTTCTTGAAAAAATTAATTCTCCTGAAGATTTAAAAAAAATGTCTAAAAATGATCTGCCGCTTCTTGCCTCAGAAATACGGAAGATTATTATCGATGTGGTATCTAAAAATGGCGGCCATCTTGCACCAAGTCTCGGCACTGTTGAACTGGCCATTGCCATCCACTATGTCTTTAACGCCCCTGATGATAAAATTATATGGGATGTTGGACACCAGTCTTATGCGCATAAGCTGCTTACCGGAAGAAGAGAACGGTTTCACACCCTACGTCAGCATAATGGAATATGCGGGTTTACACGTATGAGTGAAAGCCCCTATGATGCATTTTCAACCGGCCACAGCAGCACTTCAATATCTGCAGGGCTTGGAATTGCATGTGCCAAGCGTTTGAAAAATGATAATTCCAAGGTTATCGCCGTTATAGGAGACGGCTCTATGACTGCAGGGCTTGCCTATGAGGGCCTTAACCAGGCAGGAGACATTAATAAAAATATCCTCGTTATACTTAACGACAATGATATGTCCATTGCACACAATGTAGGTGCTGTATCTTCTCTATTAAGCCGCGCATTTTCAGCAAAATATTTACAGGATTTTAAAAAGGAAGTGGGAGACTTTCTTAAATCTTTGCCGAAATTTGGAGACGATATCTATCAATTTGCAAAGCGTTCCAAAGAGTCCTTTAAAACGTTTATAACTCCCGGGATGTTGTTTGAAGCCTTTAATTTTGAATATTTTGGTCCTATAAACGGCCATAAACTTGATCATCTCATCGACATTCTTAATAATGTTAAATGTCTAAACGAGCCGGTACTTCTCCATGTAACGACGACAAAAGGCAAAGGATACCCACCTTCTGAAGAAAATCCAATATATTTTCATGGTGTTGGATGCTTTGACGCTGATACTGGAGAAAGTATAAAAGAAGATTGTACGATTCCGACATATACTCATGTTTTTGGACAAACGTTGCTCAAAATGGCGTCAGAAGACCCTAGAATCATCGCTGTGACTGCTGCAATGCCCGAAGGTACAGGTCTCTCGGATTTCGCACATGCCTATCCGGATCGCTTTTTTGATGTGGGAATCGCTGAGCAGCACGCCGTAACTTTTGCAGCAGGATTAGCAACAGAAGGACTCAGGCCTGTAGTGGCCATATATTCAACGTTTTTGCAGCGCGCCTATGACCAGATATTACATGATGTATGTATTGAGGCACTCCCGGTTATTTTTGCAGTGGACCGCGGTGGAATTGTCGGTGAGGATGGGGCGACCCATAATGGTGTTTTCGATTTATCTTATCTTAGAAGTCTTCCCAACATGGTGGTCATGGCACCCAAGGATGAAAATGAACTTTGCAGAATGCTGGCCACGGCTATCGCCCATAATGGACCCATTGCGATTCGATATCCCAGGGGAACCGCTGAGGGTGAGAAATTGGAAAATCAAGATGTCCCCATACCCATCGGCAAAGGGGAAGTGCTTAAAAAAGGAGATGATGTTCTTATCTTCGCCATCGGTCGGTCAGTTAACGAAGCGCTTTCCGCTCATGCCATGCTCAAAAAGCATAATATTTCTGCAACGGTTGTAAATTGTCGTTTTGTAAAACCCCTTGATGCCGAGTTGATAGGGTCCCTTTCCAGAAAAATACCGCGAATTATAACCATTGAAGAGAATGTTCGTCAAGGAGGATTTGGAAGTGCGGTTTTGGAATGTCTGGCCGATCAGGAGATAACAGGGTTTCGTTTGAAATGCATCGGAATACCGGATACCTTTGTTGAACACGGTGCTCAGGAGTTTCTCAGGTCTAAATATTGTGTTGATGCGTCCGCTATATTCAATGCAGCGAAAAAGCTGATGAATGATGCCTGATGGCTGCAGGTAAACAAAGACTCGATCTGGTCGTTGTAGAGAAAGGTCTTGTGCACAGTCGCCAACGCGCTCAAGCTCTGATTATGGCTGGGAAAGTTCTGGTTAATAACCATGTTGTGGATAAACCCGGCACACCCGTTTTCCCAGAGGACGATATTGTTCTTCAAGGGGAAGATCATCCCTATGTTAGCAGAGGTGGCCTTAAACTCGAAAAAGCGCTTCATACCCTGGGAATTAATATCAACGGTTTTGTGTGTCTCGATGTGGGCGCATCCACGGGCGGTTTCACTGACTGTCTCTTACAACATGGTGCAGACCGTGTTTATGCTGTAGATGTCGGTTATGGACAGCTGGCTTGGAAATTGAGGCAGAATCCTCGAGTTGTTGTTATAGAGCGAATGAACATACGGCATATGCAGCCTGAAACCCTTCCGCAACTCGTAGATCTTGTGACCATAGATGTTTCCTTTATTTCCCTTAAAAAGATTGTTCCCGAGATATTAAAATTTATGAAAAAAAATGCCGGAATTCTGGCGTTGATTAAACCCCAATTTGAGGTGGGGAAAGGGAATGTCGGAAAAGGTGGAGTGGTACGTGACCCGGTTCTTCATGCTGAAGTTATCGAAGATCTTTCTGATTTTTTTATAAAAAAGCATCTTTTCAGCGAATGGGTTATCCCCTCTCCCATATTGGGACCAAAAGGAAATAGAGAGTTTTTCATTTCATTAAAATTTGAAAGTTGAGCTTGATTTTTTATGTATAAACCTATAAAAAATTTAGATTTAGGATTATTATTCAAATTTCGCACCGTTTATTTTCAGCTACGTCAACAAAGCGTCGTAGGGGCTATTAAAATTTATTAAGGTAAAATATATGGTGTTATATGCGGGTGGGAAAATTGAGTAATTATGTATCTAAATCCACACTTTTTTAATTTTAGCAGAGAGGAGATTAAATGGCCGAAACAATAGTAAGTTTAAGGAACATTGCTTTTGCATCCCACGGCGGTGCGGGAAAAACTTCTCTGGCCGAAACAATGCTTTTCAATGCAGGTATCATTAACAGAATTGGCCGCGTTGAAGACGGCAACACTGCAATGGACTTTGAGCCGGAAGAACTTAAACGCAACTCCAGCTTAAGCAGCGGATTCCATCAATTCAACTGGAAAAAACATACCGTTAGCCTCATTGATACACCCGGTGATCAAAATTTCTTTTCAGATACAAAGAGCTGCATGCAGGCTGCAGACAGCGCAGTTATTGTAGTGGATGCCGTAGACGGAATAAAAGTTCAAACCGAACAAGCCTGGGATTTTGCTGAAGCATTTAAGTTGCCATGTATTATTTTTATCAACAAACTCGATAGGGAACGTGCGGATTTTATGCGCGCTTTCAAAGATGCTGTCGAATGTTTTGAGCCGAAACCGATGGTTATACAGATCCCAATAGGATCCGAAGAAAACTTTAACGGCATCATCGACCTGATCAGCATGAAAGCTTACACCTATGATGCCAAAGGCAAAGCAACGAAAATTGACATCCCCTCAGATATGCAGGATATGGTTTCAGAAGAGCGAGAGACTCTTGTGGAAAATGTTGTCGAGTCAGATGACGAACTCCTGGAAAGGTATCTTGAAGGAGAACCTCTGTCAGATGATGAAATAAAGGTTGCTTTAAAAAAAGGGATCTTGTCGCGCTCATTTGTCCCTGTTCTTTGTGGGTCGGTCACAAAAAATATCGGTGTCGATCTCTTGCAGGATTTTATTATTCATTGCATGCCTTCACCGCTGGATCGAGGCTCCTGGATCGCTGCAGATGCGACCGGGGATGGCGAAATAGAATGTCGTCCTGATCCCGATGCTCCCTTCTCTGGTTTTGTTTTCAAAACTGTTGCCGATCCCTTTGCCGGACGTCTTTCAATATTCAGGATTGTTTCAGGGACACTTGGTGGGGACGGAAATTTCTTAAATGTCAATAAAGATACCAGTGAAAGATATAACCAGCTTTTAAGGCTTGGCGGAAAAGAACAGAAGCAAATTACCAAGGCCGGTCCCGGCGCAATTGTTGCTGTAGCCAAACTAAAAGTGACAACCACCGGTGATACCATTTGCAACAGTAAGCAAAAGGTTAAATTTAAATGCGCAGATCCCCTTCCGCCTTTGATTTCATTTGCCGTAAAAGCCAAGTCAAAAGGGGATGAGGACAAAATATTCATCTCTTTATCAAAACTGTTGGAAGAAGATATGTCTCTACAGCTTACACGCAATTCTGAAACAAAGCAGATTCTGTTATCCGGCCTTGGGCAGGTTCATATTGAAGTTACGACTGAAAAACTCAAAAGAAAGTTCAACGTTGAAGTCCAGTTGGATACACCTAAAGTCCCCTATAAAGAAACCATTACCAAAAAAGTCAGGGTCCAGGGAAAACATAAAAAGCAGACCGGAGGCCATGGTCAGTTTGGTGACTGCTGGATTCAGTTAGAACCGCTTCCCAAAGGAAAAGGTTTTGAGTTCGAAAATAAAATTGTTGGTGGTGCTATCCCCAAACAGTATATACCGGCTGTGGAAAAAGGTGTCATTGAATCGGCTCAAAAAGGGGTTCTTACAGGGTTCCCGTGTGTTGATTTTAAAGTTATCCTCGACGACGGTTCTTTTCATGCTGTAGATTCATCTGAAATGGCATTTAAAATCGCAGGTTCTCTCGCTTTCAAAAAGGCCGCTAAAGATGCCGGCCCTGTTCTTTTGGAACCGATTATGAATGTCTCAGTTATTACTCCGGATGAATACATGGGTGACATCATGGGAGATCTTAACAGCAGGCGTGGCCGAGTCCTTGGTGTGGATAGCAAGGGTAAAAATCAGGTGATTAAAGCACAGGTACCCATGGCCGAATTTTTAACCTATGCACCTGATTTAAATTCAATTACCGGAGGCCGGGGTATATTTACCATGGAATTTTCACATTACGACGAAGTTCCTGTCCAGATCTCCCAAAAAATTGTAGAAGAAATAAACAAAGCCAAAGAATAGCCAAGTTTGAAAGTCCGCCATTTCCGCCTCCGTATTTCAGTGGATCTGGCGGACTTTCATTTCTTAATTTTTGCCCCTCATACATCGCTTGCAGGGTGCAAAACCAGACCAAAATGCGTCCCATTTTCTTGTAAAAAAGACCCTGTTTTTTTTTATTCTTTTTCCATACGGACATGTTTTCAAATGAAACCGTTTCGATCTTTCACTCCCAAAATATTCTTCGCCTTCTTTATCATTCCAATTACGCCACATCCCTTGTTTAGCCGACATGGCATCCCTTTGGGTCTGTAACAACATCCTAGCGTATT
This sequence comes from uncultured Nitrospinaceae bacterium, assembly GCA_964195835.1. Classification (GTDB taxonomy): domain Bacteria; phylum Desulfobacterota; class Desulfobacteria; order Desulfobacterales; family UBA11574; genus UBA11574. The sequence continues at coordinate 9,829 of CAXMTB010000079.1, forward strand.
TTACATTCGGTTTACGAGGCAGTGCATAAGCGTATCCTTTTTCAATCATTTCTTTATTTATAAAAGTACCGTCTAATAAAAAAATGTATGCCAGCAATCGACCATAACGGTCATACTTTTCTTTGTCGAATTCCAATCTTACCTTTTTTGATCGAACTAGTGATTGATTGTATTTTTTTGCCGCATATCCAAATGCTTCTGCTTTTTGATTGTCATGGGCAATCTCGGGCGCGTTTATGCCGATATAGCGCACATGCCGGCCATCACTGAGTACAATGGTATCTCCGTCATTTACCCATTTTACCTTGTTGCACTCCTGTACTAATGCGGTTCGGCTGAATAACAAGACCGACAATAAAATTAGTTGTAAATACAGAAAATATTTTCGCATCATTTTATTATTTTTTATCAAGTGGATGGAAACTAACTTGTATCTAAACCACAGTGCTTTACAGCACTTTTATCCAAAATTTTCGATAAACCGCCGTAATCTGAAGGAACAAATCCAAGAGACTTTTGCCAGACCTCATCGTCTTCCATACATAAATAAATCATCGCATCAGGGGCATAGTCCCTTATGTATGACACTATCTTTCGATACAGATCGATTCTTAATGGTTTAAAATAACGCATCTTTCCGTCAAGACCGGATATAAATTCCCCGTAAATGATCTTTGATTTTGGAAAGCGTTTTTGTATGATCGGCTTCAAAGCAGGTACAAAGCGAAAAGTGCCAAGGCTGATCCATACAATATTTTCAGAAGATATATGGGAAAACATCTGCTCAATAACACTCGCGTATTCTTCTTCACACCCGTCATAGATCACCAAGGGATCAAAATGAAAGCCAAGGGGATAACCCCAGGACTCACATTTTGCAGCAGCACGAAGTCTATCAGAGAGAGATGTCGTATGGTGTTCCTCATTTTTAATAATACGGGGTGTATTCAAAGACCATGACACAATCGTTTTGTGATTGTGGTGAAGTGCTTTCAGTTTTTTTATGTTTACTGTTTTAGTTTTAAGTTCCAATACGGCTCTGGACTGTTTTGAAAATTTAGGTACAAGCAGATCTGAGAGATCCGTCCAATTATCCCAAATCATGCTGTCTGTAAATTCTCCGGTTCCGATTCTGGCTAAGGTTTTATTTAAAAAAAGACGGTCTAACTCTACCATAAGTTCATCGTGATTCACAAAATATTGCAGTAGGGGTGGATGAAAGTAGGCTTGTAGAATGCAATATGAACAGTCCATGGTACAAAATGTGCCCATATGCAGAATTTGATAGCCACAGCATGTATATGAGGGTGTTCCGGGACATGGCTTAATAAAGGCGCCCTTATTTCGGGTAAGAAATAAGATCGTTTTGCCTTTTTGGACCGGATTATCAGACGATAAAACCGATTTGTAAACCTCTTTTGAACTATGAACGACGGAAACCGGTACATTAGGGATGCGTGATCGAATGGAAACAACCTGGGGGGAATGGAGTACCTGTTGATCGATATATAGTTTTAAAAGGGACAAGGGAATATTTTATTTAGTTTAATGTAAGAATGTTTTCATTGTTGGCGTGTATTTAAAAAATTATCTTTTTAAAAGATAGTAAAACATATATTATGGGTCAAGCATGAAAACAAATCTTTAAGAACTTTATCAATAATGGGCAAATGAGGTCATTTTTCAAAGGTCTCTTGACACACGACCGACCCATTGATAATTGTTGGAGTCCGCGGTCATTTTAAACTAAACACAATACAAAAAGATACAAAACACTTGATGAATTCGACAGATTACGAATTCATCAGGAGTGATATCTTCAGGAGATCTTAGAAAGCATGCTGCTGAGAAAAGAAAGAAAAGGGAAGAAAATTATTCTGAATGAAGAAGAGCTGCAGGAATATATGTCAGTAAAGCTCAATGAACTCGCCGGATTGGCCTCAAATATGACGATAGCCTTGATTATGACCAGCCTGGTGATTGTTTTCACTTTCTTTAAGGCTGGAGATATGTACTTCTATGCTATCATTCTTATCCCGGTTGTAGGACGCTGGTATATTGGTGGTATGCTCAACAAGTGGCTCAGAAAAAAATTTAAAGAACTTTTATATACATAATCGTCTGCAACTTTAGACAATGGTAAGTTTTTACTCCAGTTTCACATCCGAATATGGCTAAAGCGTCCTTGAAGTCGTAGAGGTGACAATAGTGCGTGTTGCCGTTCTTTCAGATATCCACGCAAATATAGAGGCTTTTCAGGCGGTTGTTAATGATTTTGAGAACCAGGCCGACCGAATTCTGAATCTTGGGGACCTTGTTGGGTATAATGCAAGCCCCAATGAGTGTGTCAAACTGGCCAGAGATATCGGAATGCATTCTATTTTGGGCAATCATGATCTAGCGGCATGCAATCTTGCTTTTGCCGAGAATTTCAATATCTTTGCCCGAAATGCCATCCTTTGGACAAGAAATATTCTTACCCATGAAAATATCCAATTTTTAAACGATTTGGAGAAAAACCATCGTTTATCCTGCGGCCTTGCATGCCATGGTTCCCCTGATGATACGAGTAGCTACATCGCCCTTCCCTTCCAGGCCAGAGCCACGTTAAAGAGGATGAGAAAGGGGGTTTGGGGACAGATTAATGTATGTCTGTTCGGGCATACCCATAAAAGGAAGGTCTGGCGAATGAATGTTCGAAAAAAAGTGGCGCCGGTTGAAATTCCTTTGAATGGAACGATCAGGTTAAATGGGGATGAACTTTACCTTTTGAATCCTGGAAGCGTCGGCCAGCCGAGAGACGGTGACCCCAGGTCTTCATATTTCATATTTGACACCGAAACCAGTACAGTGAGCTTTAAACTGGTAAAATATAATGTGGCATCAACGATAAAAAAAATTGCTGAAGCAAACTTGCCGGAATTTTTATCAAAAAGGCTTTTGGATGGAACTTAGATGGGTGGCCTAAATATCATTAAAAGGTGATAAAATGACAGAAATGAAAGATTTAAAAAAGAAAGGAAAGCTAAAAAACGGCACTGTTGTTCTATTAAGACCCATGGTCAAGGCCGACCGAAAAGGATTGGAAGAATTTTTTAACCGACTTACCCCTTCGGTGCTCCAGTATGTGCGCAACGATGTCACCGACCCAAAAGTTCTCGACAAATGGTTCGATCAACTGAATTACGATCGTGTGTTTCCGCTTCTGGCCTTTAAAAACGACAAGGTGGTGGCCAATGCAAGCCTTCACCGTGTGGCCTATGGCTGGAGGAAACATCTGGCCACCATCAGGATCGTCGTGGATCCGGCACTCCATGGAAAAGGGATGGGAACCCTGATGATCAACGAACTTGTCGACCTGGCCCAGGAATTTGGAATCGAGAAGCTCATGGTTGAGTTCCCCCTAAGGGCCCATGAAGCCCTGGCGATGTTCAAGAAGGCGGGGTTCAGTCCCAGGGGGGTAATCGAGGGGCTCATGAAAGACCGTCATGGTGGAGACTTGGACATTGTAATCATGGTGATGGATGTGGCAGCATATGCCGATAAGTCAAGATAATTTTTCATGCGGTGTTCGCTTAA
>CAXMTB010000080.1:0-4218 GCA_964195835.1 uncultured Nitrospinaceae bacterium
GTCGGGATGATGATCCGATCTCCTTTTTACCCTGATGAATATTCAGATAGCCATCCAAAAGATGAAAATATCATCCATCTTAAAAACCTGTGATATGTCTGACAGATCCGAGCTTGGCCCTGATTCGTACATCTGCTATCGATCATCGGGTCTGTATCATTTAAATATTCTGTTTTTGTATGATGATATTTGCAAAGGAGGCTAATTGCAGATCAGTGATGGAGATCACACGAATCGGAACCTGTTTTAATTCTTGGACTTTACTCCAACATATAGCTTTTAGCAAAATTGCGTTGACTGCTATGTATTTTGGATTTGAAGGTGAATTTTATGTTCGTGATATCGAAATATTAGAACCAAGCGGTCAAGTGATGTATTCGTTGATCACTCTCCTGACCTTATCAAAATTCGCTTAGTTCTCTGACTATTTGTCAAGCCATTCAATCTCAGCAATATGTTCGACATTTTTAAATTCAGGATCACCCGTTACAATAATTGCATTTTCACGGCGAGCATTTGGCACCGCAAAGCAATCGCTGAAAGAAAGCGGATATTCCGCTTTTATCCGGGCTACTCATAATCCATCACCACCGGATACCTCATAATAAGATCTATTGCCGTACCAGCGGCTGAAGCGGCCTCAGGGAAGATATCCTTGAGGGCTCTGATGTGCCTCAGATTGTCTGCTGTTCTGAGAATCAGCATGGCCAGGTCCCCCTCTTCCATTTTGGCGATGGAAATCACCTTTTCCCAGGGCATGCCGGCTGCCCAGGCATATAGGGTCGCCGCCGGCTGCAAAATCAGCGGCCGGGTTTCAAAACCCTTTTTGGACATCCGTGCTGAAAAGGATGAAAGACTTTTTTTGACATCGAGAAAGGTGTTGACCAGCGCTTTAGGCATAAATGCCTTGTCTATTATTTCATCTGATTCGCGTTCGTTGACAAACAGCACTGTCACGGCGGCAAGGAGCGCCGGATCATTGTCAGGAAAAATTCCGCATCTAAATCCTTCTGCAATCATCAACGGCTGATCGACCCGAAGTTGAGAGGCCCATATGCCGTCGGCGGTCAGTCTGCCGCTATTGGTAGCATAACCGGTTTCTTTCAGAAAATCGAGATGCCGTACAAAATCCTGCCATAGCCGCTTATTATCATTTTCTACAGGCTTTTGAAGCCCCTTTTTTTCTCTCGCATGAATCATCATATACGTTGCAAAGGATTTTTTCAAAAGATCTTCGATCTGTTCCGGCGTATGGGACAAAAGCAGGTTAAGAACCATTGAAAAGTTTATCTTTATCTGACTGGACACGTCAGACGGCGGTGATTTTATCAGCTTTGCGGCAAGCCGGATATCCATGAATTTTCCCGGAATTGCCACAGCAAATCCAATATGATCCATTCCCCTTCGTCCGGCCCGCCCGGTCATCTGATGAAATTCAGTGGAAGAAAGCGGTAGAAATTCTCTGCCGTTGAACCGGTCGGAGTTCAGATAAACAATGGTCCTGGCCGGAAAGTTTACACCGGCGGCAACGGTAGAGGTTGCAAAGACGGCATCCAGCAGCCCTTCTGTCATGAGGGTTTCCAGAATCAGCTTCCATGCCGGGAGCTGTCCGCTGTGATGGGCGCCGACGGCCAAGTGTTCAAGGTGCCACAATTGTCTGTGCCTGGCAATATGGGAATTATGGGCCACAAGTTCTTCGATTCTCCGACTGCGCTTATCTTTTCTAATCCGGTCAGATCTCAAACCCTCTTCACACAAATCAAGGGCATTGTCACAATTGGCTCTGGATTTGAGGAAAAATATGGCGGGGAGAAGTCGGTATTTGTTTAGCACGCTCAAAATATCCCCAAAAGGAGGCAACTTATTGGGCGGCGAAAGATAAGGCGGACGACTGCTGCTGACATAAGCAGCCACCTTTTTAGACAATCTGCCCTTCCCCGGACTTCCCCTCACGAGCAGGGGATACAGAGTCCCTGAAGGGTGAAAAAAGAGCGGATACAGCGGTACGGGCCTTTTGGTTTCTTCAACAACAATACAATTTTTACCGCGAATGGACGAAAGCCATTGGGAAATAACCTTTGCATTGCCGATGGTAGCCGAGAGCAGAAGAAGCGGAATCCTGGAGGGAAGATATATCATGATCTCTTCCCAGACAACACCCCTGTCTTCATCCCCTAAAAAATGTGCCTCATCAAGAACAACGAGATCGGTGAGAAGTGTGGTCCCCTGATACATGGCATCATAAAGCTGATTCCTAAGAATTTCGGTGGTTCCGACAATGACGGGTGCATCCGGTTTTTCTTTTCTGTCACCGGTTAATATGCCGACGTTTTCCGGTCCGAAGATTTGTGAAAACTCACTGTACTTTGTATTGCTCAAGGCTTTTAAGGGAGAAGCATACCATGATCTACCCCCTTTTTTGAGGATTCGGGCGATGGCCTGTTCGGCAATCCAGGTTTTGCCGGCGCCTGTGGGTACGGTCACCAGGCAGTCGGATCGTTTGACCGCCGATAATGCCTGAAGCTGAAAAGGGTCGGGTTTAAACGGTTTCTGAGCCGGCACACCAATACCGGCAAAAATCTTTTTGAGCCCGGTATCCGCACCGGCCTTGATTTTGGGAGGCCGGTGATCCCGGTTGAATCCGCCTTTTCTTTTTTTTGTTCTATGAAAGTATCGTTTTGGATGCTTCATTAAAACTTGGAAATCATCGCGTTAACATTTTCTATTGCAGTTGAATCCACATCAAATGGTGAAACACCATCTATATCCGCCTCTATCAGCGCTTCATCATAGGGGATAAAGCCGAGAAACTCAAAATCTTTCAGGTGCTCTTTTAAAAATGCCTCGTCTTTCGGACTGCGAATTTTGTTGCCCACAAGGACAATATTTTTTAAGCCGATCTCGGATGCAAGCTTTCGAATATGGCTTGCAGTATCCATACTTCGACGGCCGGGCTCCACGACCACAATCAACCGGTCTACGGCCGAAGCGGTTGCCCTACCCAAATGTTCGATTCCGGCTTCCATATCCATGACCACCACCTCGTCCCGCGCCAGGACAATGTGGGTCATCAGTGCCCTTAACAGGGTGCTCTCCGGGCAGATGCATCCGGATCCGCCTTTTTGAACCCCCCCAAGGCGCATGAGTTTAATGTTATCCATTTTTGCCGAAAGCGCGTCGGGAAGGTCGTCCACTTTGGGGTTGAGCTTGAAAAAACCACCCATGCTTCCCGGCTTTGCTTCAGTCCTTTCAAAAATAAGCTCTTTCATCTCGGCAATCGGAACGATACGGTCGGCATCTGGAATGCCCAGCGCCGCCGCAAGGTTGGCATCCGGATCCGCATCGATGGCCAGCACATGTTTCCCTTGCGCATTCAATGTTCGTATCAAAAGTGCTGAAAACGTTGTTTTGCCAACCCCCCCTTTGCCGCTGACTGCAATTTTCATAAGTATGTCCTCTCCAATTTGTTCAGAACCGCGTTAAATATTTGAAATCAATTTTCGGGTTTTCGTTATAGAAACATTTTTTCCGGTTTCTTTTGATTACATATGAATATAATACAATATGTCGTCGGGGCAAGTGTATTTGTTTGCTGAATAATTTGATAATACCGTTTTGAATACATATCTTTAAATTCTTGACGTCCGGGGATTTTAAATATAGATTCGCCATTACTTAACGTAAAGATCCTGCATTTAAAAGAGGTTATTCATGCTGACATTTGATATCAAAGCGTTTTTTTACAGATATTTATTAATTGCCACAACTGTCTGTTTGCTTTCAGTTCCGGCCTCATTGGCCCAAGACCCGGGCAAGGGCAAAGGACCGCCACCGTCGCCGGTAGAGATTGCCATTGTAAAAACCAAGACGGTCTCAACTCAGATATCTTTGGTTGGAACAACGGAAGCCATTTCAGAAAGCACGGTTGCTTCTGAAATATCGGGCCTTGTGGAATATTTTCCAATAAAAGAGGGCGATTATGTTAAAAAGGGAGACCCGCTGGTTAATTTGAAAGAAACCGAACTGAGGCTTCGTCTCAAAGGGTCTGTTGCGGCAAAGAAAAGAATCCAGGCGAACCTTCAGAATGCTGAAAAGGAGCTGAAAAGGATCAGCAAACTTAAAGAGACAAACAGTATTTCCGAAAAGCAATATGATACCGCTTTTTATACGTATCGTGCACTTTCCCAGGAATTGCTCCAGAATGAGTCTGAAATAGAT
>CAXMTB010000080.1:4317-13397 GCA_964195835.1 uncultured Nitrospinaceae bacterium
CAACTACGAGATAAAACAACAAAAAGTGTTAGCACCATTCTCCGGCTTTGTCGCAAAGGAACACACCCAAATCGGGGAATGGATAAACAAAGGAGGGCCTGTTGTTACCCTTCTTGATCTTGATAACGTACAAATCACCGTAGATGTTCCGGAACGCTATTCGGTTTTGCTTGCACCCCAAGGCAACGTAAACGTATTCATAAAAAGTGTATCAAACAACCCGTTTTCAGGTAAGATATACGCCGTACTTCCGCAGGGAAATCCGAATTCCAGAACCTTCCCTGTAAGGATATACCTTGCGAATCCGGATCATAAGATAAAAGGCGGGATGGAGGCCATGGTGACCTTTAATCTGGCAACTGAAACAAAAGCTTTGCTGGTACCCAAAGACGCTGTGGTTACCGCCGGAGACAACCGGCTGGTTTTTATGGTTAATGACGGCAAAGCCATATCGGTTCCTGTTAAAATTATCGGCTATTATGATGGAGATGTTGCCGTGGAAGGAAACCTGAAACCGGGGATTCAGGTTGTGATTCGCGGAAATGAGCGTCTTAGACCCGGACAACCGGTGGTCGTGCAGAAATGATTTGCGATACAGGGATCGGGGGTCGGGGGTCAGAGTTCTTCGGCTCTGCCTAAAGAATCGCTGCAAGAGTTTGAAGTGAACTAAAGTTAAAAGTGAGCTAAAGTTAAGGAATTCTGTCAATTATATAAAACCAGCGGAGCGAAGCGACTCCATAACTTTAGGCACTTTAGCTCACTTTAGACACTTTTAACTTATACGGCTTTAAGTAAAACAGCCCCTTCCAGGGGTTATATCAAAGCCGGGTCCTCTGGGCCCGGATTCTTTACTTACAAAATAGTTACGTTTTTTAAAACCCCGAACCCTGAACCCTGAACCCTGAAACCTTATTAAATACTATGAAACTTGTCGATACTGCCATAAAAAAGCCGGTGACCGTTACGGTGGGCGTTCTCCTACTGGTTCTGTTCGGCTCTATTTCACTTTTCAGAATTCCGATTCAGTTGACTCCCAATGTCGATCTTCCCGAGATTTCCATTACGACGACATGGCGCGGTGCAAGTCCTGTTGAGGTAGAACGCGAAATCGTCGATGCCCAGGAAGAAGAACTCAAAAACCTCGAAGGTCTGGTGGAAATTAAAAGTGAAAGTCAGGACAGCACCGCATATATCAATCTGATGTTTGAAATCGGTACGAATACCGATCAAGCACTGCTCAGGGTCTCCAACAGTCTCGAACGGGTTAAAAAGTATCCGGACGATGTGGAAAAGCCCATCATAAAGTCCGGAGGAAGACGCGAAAAAGCCATTGCCTGGATGGTATTGCAAGCGCTGGACGGATACCAAGGCGATTTACAGCAGGAGTACGATTTTGTCGATGAGCATGTGAAGCCCCGGCTTGAGCGGATTTCAGGTGTTTCGTCTTCCAACATTTACGGGGGACGAGAACAAGAGCTTCAGGTCATTGTTGATACAGACGCCCTTTCGGCCCGGAAAGTGACCATTCCCGAACTCGTTCGGGCACTGGATATAGAAAACAAAAATATCAGTGCCGGTGACTTTGACGAGGGCAAGCGTCGTTATATCACAAGAACCGTCGGTGAGTATAAAAGTGCTGAGGATGTCTCCAATGTTATTATCAAAAGAGTAAACGGCATCCCTGTTTCCGTAAGCGATATTGCCGGCGTTGAGTTTGGTTTTAAAGATTCGGAATATGTCGTCCGGCATATAGGTGTCCCGACCATCGTCTTTAACGCGGTTCGAGAACCCGGCTCCAATGTCCTGGTGGTGGTGAAGAAACTCCAAGAAGCGATCACGGAATTAAATGACGGCCTGTTAAAAGAAAAGAAGTTAAGAATTGCTAAAGTCTATGATGAAACCAGCTACATTTATAGTGCGATAAAATTGGTAAGGGAGAATATTTTTGTGGGTGGATCCCTTGCGATTTTGGTGCTTTTAATATTTTTACGGAATTTTGCCAGCACCGTCATCGTGGCCATCGCCATTCCCATCAGCGCTATCGGCACTTTCCTGGTCATGACCCTAATGGGAAGGAACATCAACGTCGTCAGCTTGGCCGGCCTTTCCTTTGCCATCGGTATGATCGTGGATAATTCCATTGTGGTATTTGAAAATATCTTTCGCCACCGTGAGATGGGAAAAACCCGAATACAAGCAGCCTATGATGGTACCGTTGAGGTCTGGGGAGCGGTTCTGGCGAGCACCCTGACCACAGTGGCGGTATTTCTCCCCATTGTTTTTGTTCAAGAGGAGGCCGGCCAACTTTTCCGGGATATTGCCATTGCTATCAGCAGTGCCGTGATATTAAGCCTTATCGTCTCCATAACGGTTATTCCGACCTTGTCTTCCAAAATACTGGGAAAGGTTAAAAAGGAAAAAGATTTAACACTCAAAACAAAAGGGGTTTTAGCGCCTATCCGGAGGCCTGTCAATTTTATCATGAGAGGGTTCACCGCTATTGGCGGGGGCTTCATAAATTACACCACAAAGTTTGTCTACTGGATGTGTGGATGGGTTACGGCACGTGTGGGCATTGCCGTTATCATGCCTTTTCTGGCGATTAGCCTGGCATATTTTTTGATGCCCAAAACAGAATATCTGCCTGAAGGCAACCGTGAACTGTTATTCGGAATTCTATTGCCGCCCCCGGGTTACAATCTGACCGAACTTGAAAATATTGGAAAAACCGTGGAAAAAGATATTCTGCCGCTCGTTGAACATGATCAAAAAAGTGAGCTGGCGGAAAAGCTGAATCTTCCGCCGGTCAGCAATTTTTTCTATGTTGCGCGGGGACAAGCGGTTTTTATGGGTATTGTTTCAAAGATCCAGGAAAGAACCCGGGAACTACTGCCGTATGTTTACGGTGTATTGAGAAAAATTCCCGGCATGATTGCAATTGTTCAGCAGCCCAGTCTATTTTCACGCAATATCGGCGAGGGCCGATCCATCGAAATAGAGATCAAGGGACCCGATCTTGTTCAACTCATCAATCTGGGTAAACAGATATATGGATTGACGGCCCAGGCACTGCCCGGCGCCCAGATACGGCCGATACCCGGACTGGACCTGGGCAACCCCGAGATGCGCATTATCCCCAACCGTGAACGCTTGACCCGGCTGGGTATGACCACGGCCGATCTCGGCTTGACTGTAGATACCATGGTGGATGAGGCCAAAGCCAGCACGTATCGCCTTCATGGTGAAGAGATCGATCTGGTGGTTAAAAGTCGGGAAGGAAAGCTCAAACGTACCCAGGATCTGCCCCAATTTCCGGTTGTCGCGCCATCCGGAGAGAAAGTGACTTTAAATTCACTGGCAGAAGTTAAGCTTGAAGAAGGACCCATCCAGATCAATCATATCGATTCCCAGCGGGCCATTACGATCCAGGTTATTCCGCCAAGGGAGACTGCGCTTGAAACCGCCATGGAGATCGTAAAAGAAAAGGTAGCCGACCCCATTAAGGCCGGAGGTTCCCTATCAAACCTTTACAGCATCAACCTTGGCGGTACGGCTGACGATCTGACGCGAACCAAAGCAGCGTTAATGTGGAACTTTATACTGGCCATCGTCATCAGCTATTTGCTCATGTCGGCTTTATTCGAAAATTTCTTCTATCCGTTAATTATTATGTTCAGTGTTCCGCTGGCCGCAGCCGGAGGTTTTGTGGGCTTATTACTGGTGAACCTTTTTATTGCCTATCAGGCGTTGGACATTATAACCATGCTCGGATTTGTCATCCTTGTCGGTATCGTGGTGAATAATGCCATCCTCATTGTCCATCAAACTTTGAATAACATCCGAGACGGCAATATGTTACCCCGGGACGCCATCACAGAATCGGTTCGAACCCGTATCCGGCCGGTTTATATGAGCAGTATCACCACCGTATCAGCGATGCTCCCTTGGTCCTTGCTCCCGGAGCAGGCTCAGAATTCTATCGGGGACTTGGCAGTGTTGTGGTGGGCGGTCTTCTGATTTCAACGGTGTTTACCATATTCCTGATCCCTGCGCTATTAAGCCTTGCCCTCGATGCAGCCGGTGTTCTGAAGAAAAGATTCTCAAAAGCTTGACCCAGCCAATTCCGGAATAAAAAATATATGGATCATCACCAAAAGAGTTGATGATCCTAAGAGGATTCCAGGGGTCAAGGGGCCAAGGGGCCAAGTGAAATGCTAAAAAATAATAAAGAATTAAAGGTTTGGCAAAAGTTCTTTCAACAATGTTTGGAGGTTTATAAGGCAACAAAAACATTAGAAAACAAACACTCGAACCCTTGAATCCCAGAATCCTTGAACCCTTTCTTCCAACTAATCGCGAAAAAAACCAAAAATATTGAATGATGAACAACGAAATAGAAATATCACACCGTCCCTCTATTCTGGCGCCGGCTGGAAATAAAGCGTCATTTCTGGCAGCCCTTGCCGCAGGCACCGATGAAATATACTGCGGACTGAAACAATTTTCAGCACGCATGGAGGCCAAAAATTTTTCTATTGAGGAACTTGTACCCCTGACGCTGCTGGCCCACAAAAAAGGGGTCAAAGTCTATGTAGCGTTGAACTCCTTATTAAAGCATGACGACGTGAATACAGCTGGAGAACTTCTTCAACAGCTTGAGAAACACGTAAAACCGGATGGGATCATCATTCAGGATCTGGGCTTTGTACAACTCGCCAGACAAACCGGCTTTTCAGGCGAGCTGCATCTTTCGACCCTGTCCAATGTCAGTTTCCCTGCAGCTCTTCAAAAGGTTAAAAATAGTTTTGGGGTCCATAGGGTCGTTCTGCCCAGGGAACTGAATATCGACGAGATCAAAGCCATGGCAATGGCCTGTCCAAAGGGTCTGGACCTTGAAGTATTTGTACACGGCGCACTTTGCTACGGTGTTTCCGGAAGATGTTATTGGAGCAGTTATTTTGGCGGAAAAAGCGGACTCAGGGGAAAATGCGTTCAGCCCTGTCGTCGGGTTTACACACAGAAAGACCAAAGCAAACGATTTTTTTCCTGCCAGGACCTTAGTCTGGATGTCCTGGTAAAAGTCCTTTTAACGATCCCACAAATAAAAACCTGGAAAATCGAAGGCCGCAAAAAAGGTCCGCACACTGTTTTTTATACCGTTAAAGCTTACCGGATCTTGAGAGATCAGGGGACGGATCCCAGGATGAAAAAAGAAGCGCTCCATATGCTATCCTATGCACTGGGAAGGTCTGGAACCCATTATAATTTTTTACCCCAAAGGCCCCAGAATCCTATCCGTCTTAATAGTCAAACCGGGTCCGGTCTTTTGGTGGGAGCCGTAAAAGGGACAAAACAAAAACCTTTTTTAAATCCCAGGGAGGAGCTGCTGCCGGGTGATATCCTTCGCCTGGGATATGAAGACGAGTTGTGGCACGGCACCATCAGGGTGGGCAAATATGTTCCAAAAGGTGGACGTCTCTTTCTAAAGCCGATTTCAAAAAAGACTCCTGAAAAGAAAATTCCGGTTTTTTTGATCGACCGTCAGGAAAAGGATCTTGAGGATATGGTGTCCAAACTCGAAAAAGAGCTGCCCAAAACACCGGTCATAAAACCCAACGCATCCGTCTTTGTCGCCAGACGGCCCAAAATATCCGGAAAGAAAAACGGAACAATCTCAGATCTTCGTGTTTACCGTCGAATAGACAAAACCCAACCCCATAGCGCATCGGGACTCTGGCTTTCGGATCAAGCTGTGAAGAAACTTCCCAAAAGGATTTGGAATAGAATCTGGTGGTGGCTGCCACCGGTGATCTGGCCGGATGATGAGCAAAAACTTAAAGGACTCGTCGATTCTGTCCTGAATAATGGCGCAAAAATATTCGTGCTGAACGCCCCGTGGCAGACAACACTTTTCACCCATCTAAAAGGAATGAATCTTTGGGCCGGTCCCTTTTGTAATATCGCCAATGTTCTGGCGCTGCAGACCCTGGCGTCTCTGGGGTATGAAGGTGCCATCGTCACCCCTGAACTTGGACAAAAAGATTTTCTCTCGCTTCCCAAGCAAAGCCCTTTGCCGCTGGGGATCGTTCTCTCCGGCAACTGGCCCCTTTGTATTTCACGCGCTCTATCGAACGACTTGAAAACTGAAACGTCTTTTACCAGTCCAAAAGGTGAAGCAGCCTGGGTTAAAAAATTCGAATCTGATTATTGGGTATTTTCCAACTGGAAACTCGATTTAGGCATCAAACGAAAAGCGATCGAGAAGGCGGGCTACAGACTGTTTGTCCATCTTTTGGAGCCGATTCCAAAAGATGTCGCATTAAAAAAGAGACCCGGTCTTTGGAATTGGGATTTGGAACTTCTTTAGATTCTATTTTTGACCGGATCAACAGGATATTTAGTATGTGATCAGGGGGCAGTCATGAAATCGATATTACTATTTACAGACGCTATTGACATTGAACTGAAAACCGGTCCGGATATGTCTGACATTACATCGGAACTTGAGCAACGAATCAAAACATCGGATATTGAAAACGGGAATCTTTGCGCCACAATGGTAGGATCCACCGGGTCGATCACCACCATAGAATTCGAACCCGGGGTGGTGGAAGATTTGAAAAGGGCCATCAATACGCTGGCGCCGCCCGGACTGGAATATGAGCATGAAAAGGCCTGGCACGACGGCAATGGACACAGCCATGTCCAAGCCGCACTTCTTGGACCGTCCATTGTTCTGCCCGTTCGAAATGGAAAACTCAAACGGGGAACCTGGCAACAGGTGGTTGCCATCAATCACGACAACCGTCCGAGAACACGGACCGTTGAAGTGACCATTATTGGAACCACAGCATAAGATCCTATACAAAAATGGCAAACTTAGATGAGACAAGACGCTTAATTTTACATTAAAAACCAAAAGCAATTCCAGCTTTTCCGGATATTGGACCACTATATTTATTTGAGGGGTAGAGGAGTTTCTGTTGTAAAAACTTATATATTAGCCTCCGGCTCGGAGAGCGGAATGGATAATCTTTTTTAAAAAGCGTTTACTGTTTGAGTGGTTTAGGGATCGTTTGAAAGAACAGACGCATACCGAAATATTTCAACAGCAAGAAAGTGTTTGTTTCAAGACGAACCCATTGTTTTTATATTTAAATCTGTTCTTTCTTTACGATCCTTTAACCACGAGTTTACACGGTTTTAAAAAAAGCATTATCCATGGAGCGAATCAATAAATAAAAATACCCGACCCCCTGATTTATTTAGGTGGTGATTACCCTTGACAAATTGTTTTATCCCTATTAATAATTCGCTTTTGTGAAAACTGAAATGGTGTTGAAAAAGCCATTTATTTTAATAATAAAATTGAAAGGAGACGTTAACAAATGTCAAAATTAATTCCACCCCATGGCGGCAAAGGTTTAACCTGCTGCCTGCTTGAAGGCGCTGAGCTTGATGCAGAAAAGAAAAAGGCCGAAGGCCTAAAAAAAATCACCGTGTCCCATCGAGAAGTTGGAGACCTTATTATGATGGGTATCGGCGGATTCAGCCCGCTGACAGGCTTTATGACCAAAGCGGACTGGAAAGGTGTTTGTGAAAATTATCAGCTGGCCGATGGAACTTTCTGGCCCATTCCCGTGACCCTTTCCGTGGACAAAGCCGATGCCGACAGCATCAACAACGGCGATGAAATCGCCCTCTGTGATCCGGATACCGATGAAATTATGGGAACCATGAAGGTCGCGGAAAAATATGAATTGACCGAGGCCGACAAAAAATTTGAATGTGAAACAATATACAAGGGAGAAGGCACGCCTACCGTCGAGGAATTCTGGAAAATTGCAGGTGAAGATCATCCAGGTGTTCAGATGGTCATGGCACAGAAGCCATTCAACCTTGCCGGAACAGTCAAAGTCTTAAGCGAAGGTGAGTATC
The DNA here is from genome assembly GCA_964195835.1 of uncultured Nitrospinaceae bacterium. Taxonomy (GTDB): domain Bacteria; phylum Desulfobacterota; class Desulfobacteria; order Desulfobacterales; family UBA11574; genus UBA11574. The sequence continues at coordinate 12,256 of CAXMTB010000080.1, forward strand.
CTGCAAAATATGCCGGCGTCTATATGAGGCCCGAAGAATCCCGCAAAATTTTTGAGGATAAAGGATGGAGTGAAATTGCCGCCCTTCAGCTCAGAAACCCCATGCACAGATCCCATGAATATCTTTGCAAGATTGCCGTGGAAGTTTGTGACGGCGTATATATTCACTCGCTGGTCGGAAACCTCAAACCCGGCGATATCCCTGCCGAAGTTCGCGTAAAATGTATCGACTCCTTAGTAAAGAACTACTTTGTGGACAAGAATGTGGTCCAGGGCGGTTATCCCCTTGACATGCGCTATGCCGGTCCCAGAGAGGGCCTGCTTCATGCCACCTTCCGCCAGAATTACGGCTGCTCCCGAATGATTATCGGCCGGGATCATGCCGGCGTTGGCGATTTCTACGGCATGTTTGAAGCCCAAACCATCTTTGACAAAATCCCGACCTCCGACGATCCGGGAAAAAATTTGCTTTGCCAACCCTTAAAGATCGACTGGACATTCTATTGTTTCAAGTGTGACGGTATGGCGTCACTCAGAACCTGCCCCCATGGTAAGGAAGATCGGGTTCTCCTTTCCGGAACCATGCTGCGCAAGATGCTTTCCGAGGGCGGCGAACTTCCCGATCACTTCGGGCGCGATGAAGTTGTTGAAATCCTGAGAAAGTACTACGAAGGACTCGAAGAAAAAGTCGAGATCAAGATGCACAGTGCCGCCACAGGTGATGATAAAAAATAGAAAAGGAATCGAGCAACTCTTTGCTTGTTGCTCGTTAATGGTTACTTAACAAAAAAAGGGGAGACAATTCTTGTCTCCCCTTTTTTGTTATATGTTTTGAGTTAAAGATAAATTATATAGTTAAACTTTTTACGAACCCTTCAGTTATTGTCTGCCTGAATATTCATTATATGCCATGGCCACGGTTCGGTAGACGAGATGGGCCAGCTTTGAAAACGGCAGAAATGCAAACAGGTTGAAAACAAAAACCAGATGGATGAAGTACACCACGTACGTCGCACCGGCCATTCCTGCCAGTCTCGTGGCTTCGGTAAGTACACCGGTCACGCCGAGTTCAAACACCAGTCCCAGCAGATACCAATCCTTGTATGTGGAGGTCTGATCTTTTTTAGCCAAACGGTTTTTAAT
>CAXMTB010000081.1:0-13181 GCA_964195835.1 uncultured Nitrospinaceae bacterium
GTACTAACGGCATGTTTTTGCCTTGTGGCGAATTCTGTGTTTGCCAAATGTCCTGATCGCTCAGATCGCAACTTAATTCTTACCGAAGGTACCGCCGAAGTCGTGGGTCAGAACGATTCAGCAAAAATTTTCATCGCCGTTGTGACAGAGGGACGGAAATTGGAACAGGCCAGTTCGGAAAATGCGGACAAAACCAAAGCAGTACTAACGGCCATCAATGGGTTGAACATTAAACATCTTAAACTCGAGACATCCAATTATCGTATTACGCCCCAAAGGGATTATAAAGCCCGGCCGCCCAAGATAAAAGGTTATGAAGTCAACAATGCCATTGTGGTGACGCTGGAAGGATTTGAGACCCAACCGTTATCCAACCATGTTTCCCAAATTGTTGGAAAAGCCCTTGAAAGCGGTTCCAACACTATTCAGCGTATTCAGTTTTATCTCAAAGATAAATCGGCATTAGAAAAAAAGGCGTTAAAATTGGCAACCCAAGAAGCGGTGGAACGGTCTAAAACATTGGCCGAAGCCGCGGGTGTGAAACTAAAAGGCATCGTTTCACTCAGCACACAGCCGATTTCTGCGCCGCCCCGGGCTCATATGTTACGAGCAGCCGAGATGAAGGCAGACGCAGGGACAATGGCGCCGCCGATGGAGATCGGGGAGAGTCGTATTCGGGTTCAGGTCAGCATCGCCTATGAAATCGCGCCCTAAATGAGTACAAAAAATATCCGGAAGATCTGCAAAATAGTAAATTTTCGGACGGGTTATATTTTTGTCAGCTCATAGCTTCGGCTTCCGAGTCCGAGTTTTTCGGCATAGTCCAGTTGAAGGGTCCAGTCGACATTCGGGTAAATCCCCCTGAATTTATCCCCACCTTTTTCAGTATTGACCTCAAGGCATGATCCCGGAAGCGCCTCTTCCTGATTCACAAGATCCACGGACGCCTGGTCAATGGCCACCGGATCTTTGGAAGCAACGATGCCGATATCTCTGACGATGGGTGCATCATTGTGGCCGTAACAGTCACATGCCGGGGATACCTGGGTGATAAAATTTACAGACAACAATTTGTCTGTTTTATTTTTTAAAACACCCATGGTGTATTCTACCATGTTTTCCAGAAAGGTCGGAATGGCCTGATTCCACTGAATTTCAATGGCGCTGTTGGGACAGATAAGGATACATTCACCGCATCCGATACACTTTTTGGCGCTCAGCACCGCCTTTTCATCTTCCAGTGAAAGGGCATTCTGGGAACAGTGGGGAAGACAGTCCCCACAGCCCACACATTTTTTCTTGACCACTTTTGGCGAAACAGTGGAGTGTTGTGCCAGTTTTCCCTTCCGGGAGGCGCACCCCATCCCCAAGTTTTTAATGGCACCTCCAAAACCCGAAAGTTCATGCCCTTTAAAGTGTGCCACCGATATCAGGGCATCGGCTTCACAAATATCAGATCCGATGTACACTTTTTTAAAATTTTTCTGGTTGACGGTGACGGCGGTTTCGCTTTTACCCCTCAATCCGTCGGCGATGATAATGGGCGCATTCACGACTGAATAGGCAAAACCGTTTTGGGTGGCCGTGGTGAGATGATGGGGGGAATCGCTTCGAGTTCCGGCATACAATGTATTGGCATCGGTCAGAAACGGATATCCGCCGATACTTTTAATGGATTCTACAATCTTTCGAATAAATACCGGCCGAATAAAGGCGGTATTCCCCTTTTCTCCAAAATGAAGCTTCACTGCAACAAGCTCCCTTTCTTTAACGGTCTCGGAGAGGCCTGCCGTATCCAGAAGCCTTGCCAGCTTGTCTACGAGATTTTCTTTGGCCGACGCCCTTAGATCGATAAAATAGACGTTGCTTTTCATGGAATCCTCCCTGTAAAGTAATCGTTAAATTTGAATTCCCCACTGCTTGTTGGAGCAAAGTGGAAATCCCGCTATACGGGGCTACGGGGATAGGAATTTTAGCCTGCCAGAGGCGGGTAAACCTTTTGCTAAAACTACCGATTGTCCTCATCAAAGTCAAGTTGTTTGGCTTAGCGTTTAATCGCAATGCGTTATATTCGGAGATTACATGAAGACCGCTGCCCAAAGTAAGTTGAGCCCTCTGTCTTATGGTACTTTACTGTTTATTTGCTGCGGTGTTGCCTTTGCCGGTTATCTGGGTTCGAACATGCGCCTTCCCGTGGTCCCACTTTATGCAAAATCTATCGGTGCAGATACCGTTCAAATCGGCATCATCAATTCTGCTTTTTTGCTTACGGCCGGAATTTTGTCTTTGCCATTGGGCATCCTCTCTGACCGCTTTGGACGGAAACTGTTTGCGTCTATGGGTCTTATTGTGCTGACAGTCACTTCATTTTTGCTCTATTTTAGCAAAACGCCGATGCAACTCTTGTGGATCTATCTTTTTTTCGGTGTTGGAGTGGCAGCATTCGGTCCGACGATGATGGCCTTTGTGGCTGATTTTTCTCCCACCACTCATTTAGGACGCTCATATGGGTGGTATACAACAGCCCTTTACACCTCAATGAGTTTGGGCCCCGCCATTGGCGGATTCATCGCTGAACAAAGAGGATTTCTTCAGGTGTTTTTCATTTCCGGTATCATCATTTTCATTACCTTTTGGGTGGTGGTTTTTTTATTGCCGCCAACCCATCGTATTATTGCTGAAAGACCAAAAAAAGAGAAAACATCGGTCATTATGAAGGGACTTTTGAAAAATCGTCCTCTCTTGAGTTGCTGGCTTGTGACCCTTGGAGGGTGTTTCGCTTTAGGAATGTTCATTACGTTTCTTCCCCTTCACGCTCAAAACCAAAACCTGACCATATGGCAAATCGGCCTTGTTTTTGCCGTTCAGGGAATCTGTAACGCAATATCTCGAATTCCTTTTGGTCATATGAGCGATAAAGTAAAGAATCGAAGCACGCTAGTTGTTATAGGGCTTATAGGATTTGCCGCTTCTATGGCGGGTTTTGGAATATCCACGCGGGTGATTCATTTTGTATCATTTGCCGTTGCATTCGGAATCAGTATGGGACTCGCATTTACTTCCATCGGCGCCCTTATTGCTGAAGTCGTTCCTGTTGAATCCCGAGGTCTCGCAATGGGCGGATATAATACCTGCATCTATTTTGGAATGATGGTAAGTTCGGCTTCCATGGGACCGATTATTCGGAAAATCGGCTTTGAAAGCGGATTCTTGATCACAGCGGTCATAAACCTGGTTTTGGTCGGTTTTTTTTATCTTCTCATGAAAGAGTTTTCCCGTAAGCGATAATATGATATGGATTCAATTGGTTATGTCAGGAAAGTCGAGTTAATTATTCATGCATGGCGAAGCTTACCAGTTGTTAAATAACAACGTCGAATCAATACGTTTAAAATGAGGAACATTTGTTTATGAACCACATGAATCCTCGGACCGTTCACAGAAATCTCATCCTTCGCATTAGCGTGACAGCGATTATTATTTCGATTCTATTCGGGTTCGGAGCCTGGCAATATGGGAAAAAAGACATCGGTCGGGAAATTTTGCTGCGAACGGAAAACGGCTTCAAAATGTTGAACGATCAAATCCGAGACTTATTCGATGATCCAAATGATTTAAAACCATCTGCGATTCAACGTCATCTGGAACACATCATGAGTAAACGTCGAAATTTTGAACTCGGTCTGTTTGTCTGGATCGGCATTTATGACCTTAATGAAAAGCGGATTGCGCAGGTCAGCGATGAAACATATGAACACATCGAATGGGTTGAAAAGTTGGCGGGGCAAGCGCCAGGCGATCTTCTTAGTCATAAGAAGATGAAATTTAACGTTATTAAGCTGAAGGGAATCCCGCATGTGAAAATCATTTCACCCATCAAAAATAGTCTGGATGAACTGTCCGCCTATGGGGAGACTGTTTTTGCCGTATTTCCTGATACTTTAAATAGTCTGCGAAAACGAGCAATTAATTTAGCACTGTTGGCCATATTTATTGTGGTTGTAACGACGGGTTTGCTTTACCCGGTTATTATCCATCTATTGAACCGCGTGTCTTCATTGTCGGCGAGATTATTTGAAGCCAATCTTGAAATTCTGAAAGTTTTGGGAAGCGCGGTTGCCAAAAGGGACAGCGATACAGACTCTCATAACTACCGCGTTACCATTATATCCGTTAAGCTTGCCGAGACATGCGGCCTTCCCAAAGATGACTTGAGGCGATTGATAAAAGGCGCTTTCCTTCATGATGTGGGGAAAATCGGCATTGAAGATAAAATTTTGCATAAACCCGGACGTTTGACGACAGATGAATTTCAATTGATGAAGAAGCACGTCGCTTTCGGGATTGATATCGTAAATAAAGCTGAATGGATTAAAGAAGCGGTGGATGTGGTTGGTTATCACCATGAAAAATATGATGGAAGTGGTTACAATAGTGGAATAGAAGGAGGAACCGTTCCTATAATCGCCAGAATTTTTGCAATAGCTGACGTCTTCGATGCATTGGGTTCCCGCCGACCGTATAAGGAGCCGCTTTCTTATGATGAGACCATGGAGATTATCCGGGCCGGAAGGGGAAATCACTTTGATCCTGAATATGTTGATGCGTTTGAATCGATATCTAAATCGATATATGAAAATTATGCAGGAAGAGAAGATGAAGGGCTTGCAGAAGAGCTCAATATCATAATCAAAAAATATTTTTATGAATAAAAATATCCTGATTATACATATATGAGTTCCCGAGGGAGTTTTATTGCGGATCATCTCCAAAAGAGTGGGTTGAATCATAAGGATTCAATCATAAAAAAAGCCCTTGACCCCTTGAATCTTCGAATCCTTTACAACTGTGAAATTTGGCCAGGAAAGATCAAATGAATTTGGAGCAAAGGTTAAATGTTCTAAACAAAATTTACGGGCTTTATAACGATGTTGTAAAAAATCTGGATGTGGCCTGCAAAAAATCTTGCGCAGCGTGCTGCACTCCCAATGTGACCATGACAACCCTCGAGGGATATCTTATCGCAGATCACATGATCTCAAATGGTCAGGCGGATTTATTTGAAAATATTCAAGCAAAGATATCCAAAAATCGATTTAAGCTCAAAATCACCACCAATAGACTTGCAGATCTTTGCATGAAAGGGGACGATCCGCCGGAGGAGGAAAAGAAACATTCAAATAAAAATTGCCCGGTGTTAAAAGATAATCTGTGTCCGATTTATGAGTTTCGGCCGTTTGGGTGCCGGTGTTTTATTTCAAAGCATGATTGCAGCAAAGCGGGGTATGCCGAAGTCGATCCCTTTGCCATGACACTGAATACGCTATTTATGCAGTTCATAGAACATATCGATCCCATGGGCTTTTCAGGTAATTTTGCAGATGTTTTGTTGTTGATGGCATCCAAAGAAAATTGTGGCAATTACAAGATGAACACCTTAAACCATCCGGGTGCTGATTTTGTTCCCAATCTTAAGATTAAGGTATTGATGGTGCCGCCTGAACATCGGATTAAAGTCAAGCCGGTAATTGATGCGCTTTTGAACCTACAAAAATAAATAATTCTGGCCCAAAGGACCGGCTTTGGTTTGCCCTTGAAAGGGGCTGTTTTAGTTAAAGCATTACAAGTTGAAAGTGCCTAAAGTTATGGTGTCGCTTCGCTCCGCTGATTTTAAATAATTGACAGAATTCCTTAACTTTAGCTCACTTTAAACTTTAGTTCACTTCAAACTCTTGCAGCGATTCTTCAGGCAGAGTCGGAGAACTCTGACTGATGTGCGTGTCAATGTTGACTTGGAACCCGTCTTTTGGTATCGCAACAGGGATCAACATTTTAATCAAAGGAAATTAAACATTATGGAAAGAACATTGTCTATTATCAAACCCGATGGCGTTGCACGGGGTATCATCGGTGAAGTGATTCAACGATTGGAAAGCAACAAACTCAAAATAGTGGCCATGAAAATGTTGAAAATGAATAAAACTCAGGCTGAAGGTTTTTATGCGGTACACGAAGAGCGGCCGTTTTTTGACAGCCTGACATATTTCATGTCATCCGGACCGATTGTCGTCATGGTCCTTGAAGGTGAAAATGCCATTGCCAAATACCGTGAAATAATGGGCGCCACGGATTATAAGGAAGCGGCGGAAGGTACCATTCGGAAAGATTTTGCAACAGACATTGAGAAAAATGTGGTCCACGGTTCGGATTCCCCCGAAACTGCCGCCTTTGAAATCGGTTATTTCTTCAATAGATTTGAACTTATCCACTGATGTCCGATAGGGTCAATCTAGATAACATCAGTATTGTGCTTCTGCAGCCCCGGTATTCTGAAAATATCGGGGCTGCTGCTCGCGCCATGCGCAATATGGGCATCCGGCAGCTTGTGATCGTTGATCCTCAAAACTTTGACCTGTCTAAAGCTCTCAAGCTGGCCACTCATTTTGCTTCGGATATTATCGAAAAAAGCAAATTCTGTCCGGATTTGAAAGAAGCACTCTCCTCGTTTAATTATGTTGTGGGAACAACGGCACGGCTTGGAGGACAGCGGCAGGTTGTCTGTACGCCGTTGACACTTGCTCGAAACTTAATTCCAATTTCTGTAAAGAATCGCATTGCCATACTCTTTGGCCCCGAGGACAAAGGAATTTCCAATGAGGACATCCGGTACTGCCATGCCCTTGTCAATATCCCCACAACTGAATTTTCTTCTTTGAATCTGGCCCAGTCGGTAATGATTCTGTGCTATGAGATCTTTATCGCCGGAGGTGAGGCGAATGAAGAATTTACGCCTCGAATGGCCAGCAGGCATGAGCTTGACGGGATGTATGATCAACTTAAAGATATCCTGGTTAGAATCAGCTATATTAATTCTGAAAATCCGGATTGCTGGTTGAATCATTTCCGCAGTTTTTTCAACCGTTTGCAACTCAGAGCGAAAGAGGTCAATATTATCCGGGGATTGTGCCGACAGGTGGACTGGTATGGAAAGAAATGCTATAAGGACGGAAAGAAAGAAAGGGCAGACAACGAATGAAACTTGTTCGATTTGGTGAAAAAGGAAAAGAAAAACCAGGTCTGTGGAAAGATGGCAACATCGTTGATTTAAAAAAGATATTTCCTGAGATTCCGGATATCGGGGAAGTGTTTTTTAGGGAAAACTGGCCAGAAAAGATCGCTGAAATTAATGATCCCGGCCAGGCCCTCAAAGATCGAATCGGTTGCCCGATCCATGCGCCTTCTAAAATCATTTGCCTTGGGAAAAATTATGCCGAGCATGCCAAAGAAGGAGGATTTGAAAATCCGGATAAACCGCTGATATTCTGCAAAACACCTAATGCTTTGAATGGTCCTTTTGATCCCATCATTATTCCCCAAAGCAGCGGACAGATTGACTGGGAGGTGGAACTGGCGATCATCATCGCAAAAGAGGGAAAAAGAATATCCAAGGCAGAGGCCTTGGATTATATCGCAGGTTTTACCGTTATGAATGATGTTTCCGGGCGAGAAGCCCAGTTTTCAGATTCCCAGTGGTTCAGGGGAAAATCCTTTGACGGCTTTGCACCTGTCGGACCTTTCATTGTTACACCGGATGAGATGGGGGATTTGAACAATTTAAGACTCACCGCCAAGGTCGATGGTAAAATCATGCAGGATGGAAATACACGGGATATGATTTTCGATGTTTCCACCATTATAGAAGATATCAGCGAGGATATCACCCTTATTCCCGGTGACATCATTTCAACCGGAACGCCAGCCGGCGTGGGGATATTCAGGGATCCCCCGGTGGTCTTGAAGCCGGGCAACGTGGTTGAATGCTATATCGAGAACATCGGTACTATTGTCAATAAAGTGATAAGGTAACAGCTTGCAGGGTTCAGGGATCAGGGGCCGGGGGTCAGAGGCCAGGTGTCAGGTTTCAGGATTCAGAGTTACTAATAATAAAATTAGATAAATAACCTTTATCAATCGAAATATTATCGAAGCCTTCTCAAAAATGCCTAAAGTTTGAAGTGATCTAAAGTGCCTAAAGTTGAGGTGGCGCTAAGGCGCTGTCATTAAAATATGAGTGGCTAAAAAATTTCTTAACCCTGGCCTCTGACTCCTGACTTCTGACCTCTGACCTCTGATCCCCGACCCCTGTGAATTATCAATACTTGGCATCCGCGTACTCCACCCATCCGCCGGTCATGACCAGGGCACGGTCAAAATCGGAAATTGAAAAAGATACTTCCAGATGGTGACCATCGGCTGTAATGATAAAAGCATTGTTTTCAAAGTCCGTTTCAAGATGCGCTTCTTTGCCGGCAAATTCTTTAAAAATACCATCAATGGTCTGACCGGGGAGTTCCACCGCCATCATTCCACAGTTGAACATATTCTGTCTGAAAATCCTGGCAAAGTTTTCAGCAATAACCAGATGGATGTTGTTGGCTTCAAGTGCCCATGGTGCATGTTCTCTTGAAGAGCCACACCCAAAATTCGCCCGTGTAATAATGACCTGTTTTCCTTTAACATCACGTTGTGAGTTGAATCCCTCCAGATCGATATCCTCCAATAGATAGGGTTTCAATGCCTGCTTGGAAATTTCCGTGAGGTATTTTGCAGGAATGATTTCGTCTGTATTAATGTCAGGCCGGTCAAGAAAGAGTACGTTTCCACTGAAATTTTTCATGGTTACCCCTTGTATAATCCTGAATTAGTAATGAAACCTGCAATGGCTGTGGCTGCGGCTGTTGCAGGGCTTACCAGGTGAACCATCCCGCCCTTGCCCATGCGGCCGTTAAAATTTCTGTTTGTCGTGGATGCACAGACTTCGCCTTCTGCCAGAACGCCGTTGCTCATGCCCAGGCAAGCCCCGCAGGTCGGATTCGTGACACAAAATCCGGAATCCATAAATGTTTTCAGAATACCGTCTTCCATTGCCTGACGAAAAGCCTTGGGTGTTGCCGGAGATACAATGCCCCTTACCGAATCGCTGATCTTTTTCCCTTTGAGCACCTGTGCTGCAACCCTGAGGTCTTCGATTCTTCCATTGGTGCAGGAACCGATATAGACCTGGTCAACCTTGGTGGATGCCATCTCTTCCACAGGCTTGACCTGATCGGGTTTATAACCAAAGGTTACCATGGGTTCTAATCGACTTGCATCATGTTCAATGACTTGGTCATATCGGGCGTCAGGATCTGAATGAAAATTTTTAAACGTTGCCAGAGCGGATTCTTTATCGGCATGGTCGTCTTGGATGAACTCCCAGAGATATTCGACGGTGGTCATATCGGGATTGCATATGCCCGAGGTTGCACCGGCTTCAACCGCCATATTGCAGAGCGTCATCCTCGATTCCATACTCATGGCATCCACCACCGGGCCGGTGAATTCCAAAATTTTATTGGTGGCGCCGTTAACCCCCAGACGGTGGATGATGAACAGGATCAAGTCTTTGGCAAAGACACCGTCAGGCAACCGGCCAGCAATGTCAATTTTTATGGTTGACGGAGATCGGAAGGCACAGACGCCCTTGAGAATTCCCACTTCAAGATCCGTTGTTCCAACGCCGGCGGCAAATGCGCCGAAGGCGCCATGGGTACAGGTATGAGAATCCCCCATGATCACCGTGTAACCGGGGCGTACAAATCCCTTTTCCGGGAAAAGGGCATGACAGACACCATTTCTACCGATATCGAAAAAATCCCGAATTTTGTGTCGCCCGGCCCACTCCCTCAGAATTTTACCCTGCATGGCGGTTTTCGAATCTTTTGCCGGTGAAACGTGATCAATGACAACCTTGATTTTATCGGGATCAAACACTTTGTCCTTGCCTCGGCTGATAAGATCATTGACGGCGATTGGGGTTGTGATTTCATGACAGAATACCGCATCCAGCCGAATGACATGAATGTCTTTCTCAGGATGATCAACCCTGTGAGCATCAAAAATTTTTTCAGCAATGGTCCTGCCCATAAATCCCCCTATTGTGATTGATGATATATGATTGATAATTGTTGATTGAAAAAAATTAAATTGAATGTTTCAAACTTATTCAATGTTTTTATATTTGATTTTCCGAGCCGTGCTCCACCGACAGTCAACCATCAATCCAATAAACAATCGACAATCAACAATCATAAAACAACAATTCCTAGTCGTTGTCTGACTTTAGAACCGAGAGAAATGCAGATTGTGGAATCATGACCTGTCCCACCATTTTCATCCGTTTTTTCCCCTTTTTTTGCTTTTCCAGAAGTTTTCGTTTTCGTGAGATGTCGCCGCCATAGCATTTTGCGGTGACATCCTTTCTAAACGGCGAAATGGTCTTTCGGGCAATAATATTTCCGCCGATAGCCCCCTGAATGGCTATTTTAAACATCTGTTTTGGAATTTCCTCGCGAAGTTTTTCGCAGGTGCGTCTTGCGCGATCAACCGCCCGGTCTCGATGAACAAGCTGAGAAAGCGCATCAACGCGCTCTGCGTTGATCAATATGTCAAATTTGACCAGATCGGTTTCTCTAAAATCGATGATATCGTAATCAAAAGAGCCGTATCCCTGGGTCACCGATTTGAGCCTGTCATAAAAATCGTAAATTACCTCTGCCAGCGGAAGTTCAAATATCATTTCCAGACGATTATTGGTTAAATACTGATACGTTTTGTTAATTCCTCTGTGATCCAGACACAGCTTCATGACTGTGCCCATATATCGGTCTGGAATGATGATTCCCGCACGGATAAACGGTTCTTTTGTGCGTTCAATGGTTGTCGGATCAGGATACAATGCCGGGTTGTCGATGATCTTTGAGGACCCGTCACTCATGATCAGCTCGTACCGGACCGAAGGCGCCGTCAATATCAATGAAAGATTGTATTCACGCTCGAGCCGCTCCTGAACAACCTCGAGATGGAGGAGTCCTAAAAAGCCGCAACGAAACCCAAATCCCAACGCCACCGAAGTATCTTTTTCATAAATCAGGGAAGCATCATTGAGCTTCAACTTTTCCAGGCCGGCAGCCAGGTCTTCGTAACCGTCGGAAGCCACAGGATAGATTGAAGAAAAAACCACCGGTTTTACTTCCTTGAAACCCGGCAAAGGGGCTTTACAGGGATGATGTTTTAGTGTGATGGTGTCTCCGCAGCGGGTATCGCTGACCGTCTTAATTCCCGCGATAATATAGCCGACTTCTCCTGCTGAAAGCTCTTTTCTAGGGATGCGCTCGATTTGAAAGATGCCGACTTCTTCCACCTTATGAACGGCGTTATTGGACATGAAAATAATAACATCTTTCGGTTTTATGGTTCCCTGGAAAACCCGGACATGAACAACCGTTCCCCGGAAAGAATCATAGTGGGAATCAAAAATCAATGCCTGAAGCGGCGATTCCGGATCACCGGATGGCGGGGGGAGACAATTCACAATCCCTTCCAGCACCTCTTCAATGCCGATCCCTTCCTTTGCTGATGTCAGTAACGCTGTTTCAGGATCAAGGCCCAAGTCGTTTTCGATCTGTTGCTTGACCCGATCAATATCGGCTGAAGGAAGATCAATTTTGTTAATTACCGGAATGATTTCAAGATCGTGTTCGAGGGCCAGGTACAGGTTCGCAAGGGTTTGGGCCTCGACACCCTGACTGGCATCGATGAGGAGCAAGGCGCCCTCGCAAGAGGCCAGCGCCCGTGACACTTCATAGGTAAAATCCACATGGCCGGGGGTGTCTATCAGATTTAAAGAGTAGGATTGATTGTTTTTGGCCGTATACGGCAGGCAGACGGTCTGGCTTTTTATGGTGATACCCCGTTCCCGTTCAATGTCCATGCTGTCCAATATCTGATCTTTAAAATCACGATCAAGGACAACATGAGTCATCTGGATCAGGCGGTCGGAAAGCGTCGATTTGCCATGATCAATATGAGCTATAATGCTGAAATTTCGTATATTTTTCATTTTAGTTGTTAACGTATCTTTCTGAATCTGGCATCGGTCAAAAGCCTGTTGACACCATCTTTCTTTCAAGTTATATTAAAGACTTCCATAAATTTTTATATGCTCGCGGTACTTTATCAAGGAGCAACTTTTTATCAAAATGATATTAAACATGTCAACCCTGATACCAAAAGTGCCGATATATCTCTTTGAATCAAAAAGAATAGGATGAGACAGATATAAATGGGTGAACACATATTAATCGTTGAAGATGATGATGCCATCAGAAACTCCATACATGAATTCTTAACAAAATCAGACTACAATGCCTTCTCCGCTCCCAGTGCGGAAGAGGCGCTTGAAATAATAAAATCAGGCACTATTCAAATTGTCATAACCGATATTTTGCTTCCCGGCAAGGATGGTCTTCAACTTACATCTCAAATCAAACAAAATTGCGATATCGATGTCATTGTAATGACGGGTTACAGTGAGAATTATTCTTATGAAGAAGCAATCAATAAGGGTGCCAGCGATCTTGTTTTCAAACCGTTTCGTTTGGAGGAACTGTTACTGAGATTGAAAAGAGTCTTAAAAGAAAGACGACTCACCAAGGAACGCAACCGCATTCTCAGCAAACTTGAAAACCTTGCCATAACAGATGGCCTCACCAAATTATACAATTTAAGACATTTTTATCATTTGCTGGAAATAGAGATTGGTCGCTGTAGCCGGTATGGTCACCCCCTTGCGCTTTTGCTTTTAGATATTGATAAGTTTAAAGTGTACAACGATACATACGGTCACCTTGAAGGCGACAAAGTCCTGGTTAGAATAGGACAGATCATCCGGTCGTGTCTTAGAACAATGGATTCCGCTTTCAGATATGGCGGTGAAGAATTTACGATTATTCTTCCGGAGACCACCGCTGAAGAGGCCCATAATGTCGCCCACAGGATTAGAACCGCCGTGGAATTCGAAAACTTTTTTCCGGAACCCGAAAATGTCGTCACCGTAACCGTCAGTGTCGGTGTGACGGAATATCATAATAAAGAATCGCTGGCAGAATTTATAAAAAGAGCTGACCAGGCCATGTATCTTTCAAAAGAAAAAGGACGAAACGCAATTTCATCCCTGTTTGCTTAAAGCTCTTAACCCCTGACGTCTCACTATTATTTTGATTTTTCTTTCCTCTCAGTTGTAATTTTAACTGGTGTCCATCCATGAATTCAAAATGAACACAATGGGTGTCCAATTCAGA
>CAXMTB010000082.1:0-13116 GCA_964195835.1 uncultured Nitrospinaceae bacterium
CAAATATCGCATCCTTTACCGGTATGAAGGCACGCGAGATCATAACCTATAGTAAATGCGAACTGTGCCGGAAACTGTTCAACTCCCCTGAAACTCTAACAAGGCTGAGGACTGAAGTGTCGCAACTGGCAGCCTGGAGCCGAGGATAAACGGGGAAGATCATCGATTATTGTATCCCAGAGCACGTCAAGATCAACTGCATCGTAACCGTGAACAAGCCGGTTTCGTATCCCGACGACTTGAAGCCAGGGAATCGAAGGATATTTTTCTCTGCTCTCTGTTCCAACGCGGGCAGCTGCTTCACCGATAATCTCCACCAAATATTCGACAGGATCTACAGGATTTGTATGATTAAAATCCTGAACATCGTGCTCATCGGGCCTGAAAACCATAAAACCCCACCTCTCTATATGAGAAACGGGGTTTTTGTATCCATTACATATGCTCTTTCCTTGTTGAAGGTTAAAGCGATTATTTTAAATTTTAACGTTTTTTCGAATAGTTAACCCAACATGTCAAGGATGTTGCCAAGAATGATACATTGTGTCAGGAATCGGGGGTCAGGGATCGAGAATCAGATGTCAGGTGTCAGGGGCCAGGTGTTTGTTTTCTAATGATTTGCCAATTGTCGAAATAGGTTTTACTTGACCTGACACCAGAAAAATATGATATCTATATATTTATCGAAGTGCTCACCTATACTATCTTTCAGGATATTGCGGATTGATCAACAAAAAGGAAAGGAGAATAGTAAATGGGCTGCAAACTACAAAATCAGAGGCAATCGCTGCTGGCAGTCATTGCACTCAGCGTGATGATTATGATGACCTCGTGCGTCACGACCGGCGATAAAATGCGCTCAACGCCGGAATTCAAGGGAAAGATCGCAAAGAGCTACCAAGAAAGCAAGGAGTGGTGGCCGGATCCGAAAGAGCCTCCACAAGGCGCGCCCAATGTCATCATCTTCCTTTTGGACGACGTGGGCTTTGCCCAGATCGGAAGTTTCGGCGGCCTCATCAAGACCCCCAACATCGATCGCCTGGCCGCCAATGGCTTGCGCTACAACAATTTCCACACGACAGCCCTGTGCTCTCCGTCCCGTGCATCTCTGATGGCCGGTCGCAATCCGCACGCCATCGGGCTGGGCAGCCATGCGCTCACGGCCATGGGTTTCCCCGGCTATAACGCCATCGTCCCCAAGACCGCCAAATCGGTGGCCAACTATCTCCAGCAGGCGGGCTACGTGAACTACGCTTTGGGCAAATGGGATCACACGCCGCTTTACGAGGTGTCCCAGGTCGGTCCTTTCGAACGCTGGCCCAGCGGTGAGGGATTCGATCATGCCTATACCTTCATGGCCGCTGATGTTCACCAGTTCATCCCGGTGATGTGGAACGACCACACTCCGGAGCCTTACCGTAAGACCTACCATCTGGATAAGGATCTGGCCGACCGCGCCATCAACTGGATCACCGGCCACAAGTCCATCAAACCGAACCTGCCCTTCATGATGCTCTGGGCTTCGGGGTCCATGCACTCACCCCACCACGCGCCGCCCGAGTACCTGAAAAAGTACCGGGGTAAGTTTGACATGGGCTGGGACAAGGCCCGCGAGATGATCCTGGAGAATCAGAAGAAACTCGGCATTATCCCGCCGAACACCAAACTCACCGATAGGATCGATGAGATTCCCGCCTGGGATTCCCTCAACGATCGGGGGAAAAAGCTGTATGCGCGCCAGATGGAGACCTTCGCGGCCCAGATGGAGCTGGTGGATTTCCAGATCGGCCGAGTCGTTAAAGAGCTGGAACGGATTGGTGAACTGGACAACACATTGATTTTTGTGACCGCCGACAACGGCGCCAGCGGCGAGGGCGGGTTGGCCGGCACGTTTAACGAAACCTACGTGCTGAACGGTCTCCAGACACCGTTCAAAGTCAATTTACGTTACTACGACCGGTGGGGCGACGAAACCACCTATCCTCACTATCACGCCGCCTGGGCCATGGCAGGCAACACGCCTTTCCGCTACTTTAAGCAGAGCGAACACCGCGGCGGCCAGCATGATGCCTTAGTCGTCCATTGGCCCAAAGGAATCCAGGCCAAGGGCGAGATCCGCAACCAATACCACCACATCATCGACATCGCCCCCACCATCCTGGAGGCAGCGGGCGTGGAGATGCCCAAGACCTATCACGGCATCGAGCAACAACCGTTGGACGGCGTGTCGATGCGCTATACATTCGATGATGCCAACGCGCCCAACCGCAAGCAGCGCCAGTACTACGAGATGTTCGGCAACCGGGCCATCTGGGCCGACGGCTGGAAAGCGGTGACCCTCCACGCCAAGCGCATGCCCTGGGACGTCAATGTCATCCTGCCCTTTGATCAGGACGAGTGGGAACTCTACCATGTGGCCGAGGACTTCTCCGAGAGCACCGACCTGGCCGACAAGTATCCCGAGAAGCTGGCTGAGCTTCGGAAGATGTTCGACGAGGAGGCCTGGAAATACAACGTCTTCCCGCTTCACGATGACATGATCACCCGGCTCGCCAAGCAGCAGGACCGTTTGTTCGGCGACCAGAAGGAGTTCGTCTACTACGCCCCGGGGGCGTTCCGCATCGCCGAGAAGGCCTCGGCGCCCGTCAAGAACCGCTCCCATACCATCGTTACCAATATCGACCTTACCGGCAAAGAGGAAGGGGTTATCGTCTCGGTGGGCGGTATGACCGGCGGCTTCACCATGTTCATCAAGAACCACCGGCTCTACTACGACTACAACTTTTTGGACGGTGTCTACTACACCTTGAAGTCCCCGCCACTGAAAAAAGGCAAGACAGAACTGAAGGTTAACTTCATCAAATCCGGGGAATTCGCCGGTACCGGGGAGCTTTTCGTCAACGGAAAAAAAGTCGACAAGATCAACATGCCCAAGATGCATATCAGCACCTATTCACTGGCGGAGACTTTCGACGTGGGCCGTGACACCGGAACCCAGGTCTCAAAGCTTTACACCGGCCCCTTCCCCTTTGTAGGAAATCTGGACAGGGTGGTGATCACGTTGACCGACTAATCTATTTTGTACGTTACGTTTAAACAGTCTATAAAACCGGGGTTCTGATGAGAATCAACCCCGGTTTAGGAATCTCGGGGGCGTTCTTAAGTTATTAAGTTTCTTCCCCCTCATCCCTCATTTAATTCATTTTTTCCCGTTGGCCTTACTTTTTTTTCCTCCTCCTTTTTTCTCCTTGCTTCCTTTCTTTCCACGAACATTCTTGGCAGTCTTCGCCGGAGTCGCCTCACGGGCGCTCTTTCCCGCGGCCAACTTTTCTGCTTTTGCTTGAGCTTTATCCGCATTTAACTTCTCTTGGGCGGCAATGCTTGCCAGCCGGTGATTTGCCTGCCGGATCTCGGCCTTCATTTTTTTGATCAAAACGTCTCGTTGAATGACAGCGCTATCCAAACCTTTCTCTTTGAGAAAGGCCCGCCGGGCCGCGATCTTGCCCTCAACGACTTTCTTCTTGTTTTCCGCATAAATCTTCTGTTTGAGGTTCATTCAGTTCTCCTTGTCCATTTCAAAATAAAGTTTTTTATAACATCTCCCTTAGAAATTTTAAAAAGCAACAGCGTGATTCTATGGGACGTGCATCGGCTTATAGGTTTCTTTCTTAACAATTTGATTTGTTAGATAAATATGATTTCATCTCCATTATATTCATCTGAGTTCAGCGTTCTGGGTTTAGATTTCCGGGTTAAAGATTCAGAGTTAATCCTGATTATCATGTTTATCATCGCTTGGCGAGGACTGACTAAAAACACTTTAGACTATGGCCGCGATAGATCAGAACATCATGTTTTCTACCGGACAGCGACCAAAACAACACCGAGCTTTTTTTCCAACTCACTGATTTTTGAAAGCGCTTCATCGTCGATCACTGCCGGTGCAATATCATGACATGAAAAAGACAACAGCGTCTGGCCAAGATCTTTTTCCAGAGTCTGAATAGCTTCCAGGTTGGCATTGTCCAATGTTGAAAAACTACACAGCATGGTAACCTCCTTGTTCAGGGTTCAGGGCTTGCCCGCCTCCGGAGGGATCAGGGATCAGAGCTTAAAAACCCTACCCTATCCTCTTTTGGCGTATGCTTTCTGTTTCTTCTTTACCATAAATCCGATTTTCTTTCTCTATTTAATTAGCCACCCCTTTGAAATAGACTTCCCATTTCACAGGGCAAGCATTCCACAGGGCCCCGATAAAGGGATCCTCCAAAGGCGGATAAATTTCTGTTTCACTCCAACACGCAGTTTTCTTTCGTGTTTTCGTGATCGCATTCATCCTGATTATCGGATTCATCCTTACCGATACCTAAATCACATTAAAAAACTTGATGATCGAGCAAAATTGGTTTAAGAATCATATTTTTTGTTAATGTTACTAACATTTATTCATTTTTTTTATTGATACTGAACAAGAAAGGAATGCAGGCATTATGAATTTTAGCAAACGGTCATACTGCGGTGGGTTTAATCTGGCCGATGTCGGGCGCGACGTCCATCTGTTCGGCTGGGTCGATGCGTTGCGTGACCATGGAGACGTCCTTTTTATCCATCTGCGTGATCAGACCGGTATTGTTCAGATCGTTTTCGGTCCGGAATTCGCCTCCAAAGAGATTTGCGGGCTTGCGTCCACCCTCAGAAACGAATTTTGCATCAGCGTTTCGGGGCGGGTGATCGAACGCGCCAAGGGCACGGAAAATCCATCCATCGACACCGGGAATATAGAAGTTATTGCCACGGATCTCACCATCCTCAGCAGGTCCCGGGCATTGCCGTTCAATATTTCCGAAAAAGCCATGGTGGCAGGGACCGACACGCCGGCCACGGAAGCGGTCTCCGAGGATCTCCGGCTCCAGTACAGATACCTGGACCTCAGGCGGCCGACCATGCAGGACGTTTTAATTAAACGCCACAAGATGAATCAATGTTTGCGGGAGGTTCTCGACACAAACGGTTTTGTAGAGGTGGAAACGCCGATGCTGACCAAGAGCACCCCGGAAGGGGCCCGGGACTACCTCGTGCCCAGCCGTCATCATCCAAGACATTTTTACGCGTTGCCGCAATCGCCGCAGTTGTTCAAACAGCTTCTGATGATCAGCGGATTTGACCGGTACTATCAGATCACCCGCTGCTTTCGCGACGAAGATCTCCGTCCCAACCGGCAGCCCGAGTTTACCCAGCTGGACCTCGAGGCCGCTTTTATCGATGAGTCGTTCATCTATGAGCTTGTCGAAAAACTGCTCGTCCGGATGTTTGAAATCGGCGGGATAAGGCTCCCTGCGCCGTTTCCCCGGATGACCTGGCAGGAGGCCGTGGAAACCACCGGCACCGACAGCCCGGATTTGCGCTTCGGGTTAAGATTCATAGAGGCCACCGACATTTTTGCCGATACCGGTTATTCGATCTTCAAGCAGGTCCTGCATCGCGGCGGATATATCAAGGGGTTTAACGTCAAGGGCGCGTCCGGGCAATTGAGCAAAAACGTTCTTCAAAATGAATATGCCAAGGAGATCGTGCCCGGTTTCGGGGCCAAAGGTATGACGTGGATGCGGGTGACCGATGGAAAACTGGACTCCAATATCGTCCAGTTTTTCAGTGACGCCGAAAAGCGATCGATGATGGAACGCTTTCGGGTCGAAGACGGGGATGTGATCCTGATGATCGCCGACCCGTCGCGGTCTCTGGTCCACACCGCCCTGGGTCAGCTCCGGCTGAACGTGGCCCATCGATTGGGGATGATTCCAAAGGATACATATTGTCCGGTTTGGATTACCGATTTTCCGCTTTTTGAAGTGACCGATGAGGGCATTACGTCAAATCACCATCCCTTTACCGCTCCGGATCGAACCGACTTTGACGCCGATAACGCCGAAGAACTGCTGTCGCTGATGTCGCGCGCCTATGATATTGTCATCAACGGCGAGGAACTCGGGGGCGGAAGCGTCCGCATCCATCAAAAGGAACTGCAACAAAAAATATTTCAGGCACTGGGGCTTTCCGATCAGGAGGTGGAGAAAAAGTTCGGATTCTTTTTAAATGCCCTTGAATACGGGGCTCCGCCCCATGCGGGGCTTGCCATCGGCTTGGACCGTGCGGTTGCCATGGTTTTGAAAACAACGTCCATCCGCGAGGTCACGGCGTTTCCAAAGAATCGCAGCGCTTTCTGTCCGCTGACCCAGGCGCCTGCCGAGGTCGCCTATGAACAGCTGGCCGAATTGGGTCTGCTTGACATCCATGGAAAAGAAGAACTCCCGGGAACTTCACTTCAGAAAGATCGAATCGATCATCTTGCCTGGGTCTCACGCCTGGGCATTTTGGACGCTGAGCGTACGGTTATCGAGAGTGCCGTCGCAGACGCCGAACAGATGGCCGAGCGTGTTCAAGCTCAAGCCGGTAATACCGAACCGGCGTTTTCGGTGTCTGCCCTGAAAAACCGATTCAGGGACGGCGGATCTCCGGCCCGGTGTCCACACGCGCAAAAAGGCGAACTGTTTAGGAATGCCCCTTCGGTAAAGGGTGATTATTTCAAAGTAGCGACGATCATAGAATAGAGGATTTCACATGCAAGAAACACGTTATACATATCTGGATTCATCCCCTTCGCCGGCGTTGACCGACGGCGCATTGAGCGGGGTGTCCATCGCCATCCAACCCAACATGTCCGTCCGCGGATGGCCGACAGCGGCGGGATCCAAGGCCCTGGAAGGCTTTACCGCGATTTATGATGCCACCGTCATCGAGCATCTCAAACACGCCGGCGCACACATTAAAGGCAGCATCCGCATGAGTGAACTCGGCTTTGGACTGGCCGGCGACACCGGGGCAAAGGTTTTACATAAAGGTGACGTCGACTGTCTCCTGGTGACGGATACCATGGGAGAAGCCCGCATGACCGCGTGCGTGGCCGGTGATTTCGGGTTCAAGCCAAGCTATGGAATGGTGTCCCGTTTCGGACTCATCGGTCTGATCCCTTCCATGGAATGCTGCGGGATCGCCGCAAAAAACATAAAGGATATTGCCGGAGCGATGTCGGTTATTGCAAAAAGTGACTCCCGGGATCTGTCGATGCCGGAGTTCGGCGCAGACCTTGACATACCCCGGTTCGATCGGGTGTTTGAAACCCGGGAACGAATCCGTTCCTGCGGCGTCATCAAGGAGTGTGTTGACATGCTGGAAATCGATGAATCCAAAGCGTTTGGCGCCGCCATGGCCCGACTTGCCGGCCGCGGCCTTCAGATTGAGGAGGTGCATCTGAAAGATTTTGAACTTGCCCGGGAGGTTCACAATGTGATCGGAGCGGTGGAGGCCTCGTCGAGCGCCGGCAAATATGACGGTGTCCGCTACGGACACCGCGCCGCAGCGGCCAAAAACTGGAATGACATGTACATGAACTCTCGCGCGGAATCCTTTGGCGTACTGGTTAAAACCTATCTTTTTCAAGGGGCGTATTTCCAGTATGAAAACTATAACGCGTTTGTCGATGCCGCCCGGATTCGGGCCCGCCTGTTGGCTCAAACAGAAGCGGCCCTGGAGCGTTTCGACGTGCTTGTACTCCCCACCCGGCGCGCGGCGTTCGATCCTTCAAGCGCACACACCATCAACACCGTCTATGATGTTTTTTCATGGACCCTCATCGCCAATATTACCGGACATCCGGCCATAACACTGCCCCATATGGTCGCATGCGGGGATACGGATCTTGGACTGCAACTGATCGGGCCGCGCTTTCAAGACGAACGCCTGCTCTCTATGGCGGCCCGGTTGGCAGATTTGGATAGGGAGGCACACCACGATGGCTTATGAAGCGGTAATCGGTCTTGAAATACACGTCCAACTCAGCTGCACCACCAAAATGTTTTGCGACTGCCCCAACCGGCCCGGGGATGATCCCAATACGAATATCTGTCCCATCTGCCTCTGGCTGCCGGGCGCGGTGCCCCGGTTCAGTCTGGAAACCCTTGAAAAGGCAACCCTGGCCTGCCTGGCATTGAATTGCGACATACAGCCGCAAAGTGCCTTCGATCAGAAGGTCTACTATTATCCGGATCTGCCCAAGGGGTTTCAGCTTTCCCAGCACCACATGCCGTTATCCAGGGGCGGTTGGGTCGACATCATCGATGAAAACGGAAAACCCAAAAAGCTTCGCCTGCACCATGCCCACATGGAAGAGGACGTGGCCAAGCTCGTTCACGAGACCGAAGGCCGGACCCCGATCAGCCTGGTTGATTTTAACAGGGCCGGCACGCCGCTCATAGAAATCGTCACCGAGCCGGATATGCGGGACCCCCACGATGCCATGGCTTTTTTAAAAGTCTTGAGGACCCAGCTTCGGTATACGGGATGCGCGGAATGCAGCATGGACCAGGGAACCATGCGGTGTGACGCGAATATCTCCCTCAGACCGCATGGCAGTGATCAACTGAACACAAAGGTCGAAGTAAAAAACATGAATTCCATCCAGCATGTCGGTAATGCCATTGCCTACGAGATCAAACGCCAGACGGAGTCTCTCAAAAATAATGAGCCGATCGTTCTGCACACCCGGTTGTGGGATCCTGAAAAACGGATCACCACCTTCATGCGGGGAAAGTTTGAAGGTCCCTGCGTGCCGGATCCGGCCGTGACTCAAATCCTGGTTACGGATGAATGGCAACAAAAGATGGCGTCAAAACTTCCTGAAATGCCGCACCGGAAAGTCAACCGTTTTGTCCGGCAGTACGGCTTGACGCATGATGAGGCGGCCCAGATGTGTTCGGAACGGGAATTGTCCGAATATTTTGAAGCCGTTGTCAAACTTGGGGCGTCCCCGAGGACCGTGGCGAACTGGATGGCGACACAGTTGCTTCCGGCAATGAAAGAACACGGGCATGAGTTCGCGACGTTACCGGTAACGGCCAAGCGGTTTTTCGGATTGATCACCATGCTGGAAAAGAATGAGATTAATTCGAATTCAGCCAGATCCGTGCTCACCAAACTTTTCGAAACCGCTCAGTCGCCGGAAGAGATTGTCGACCAATTCGGTTTCAGGCAGGTTTCGGAGACCGGGGCGCTCAGGGTCATTGTGGATCAAGTGGTTTCGGACAATACGTCCGCGGTGGAAAATTACAAAAACGGAAATAAAAAATCAATCGGATTTCTGGTGGGACAAGCCATGAAGCTGTCCCAGGGGAAAGCCAATCCCAAGCGGTTGCAGGAGATTCTTAAGGAAAAGCTGGCATAGGTCGGGCATGTAGAATCTCGAGAATCTCGGTGACGTTCTTAACCTATTAAGTTTTCCCCAAGAACAGATCTTCAGAAATTGTAGAAATTCTTTTAGAGATCATCAAAGGTACACTGGCATCAGGTGATGACGTGTTGATATCCGGGTTTGGTAAGTTCTCTGTTAGGGAAAAGAATGAACGTAAAGGAAGGAATCCATCAACCGGTGAGGATATGATGCTGGTACCGAGGAAGGTTGTGACGTTTAAGTGTTCTGGGAAATTGAGAGATAGGGTTAATGGATAAAAAAACAGGGTGACCCTTTTGGATCACCCCAAGCAACGGTTATGAAGATAGGTTAACCATCCCACAAAGCCCTTGCCAAAATGAGGCTTCCCTAAATGCCGTTATTATACCCGGTGCACATTTATTTTTTTTTCTTTTGCATATTATGCAGGTGACCGGAATACAAGATGCACGTGCACCAGAGAAGCTTTAAACTTAAATTAATATTTAGATGAATCCTGTCAATAGAAAGTGACTGCTCTAAAAGACCAGAAGGGTTGGCCTCAGAATTTTTAATAAGGTCAAAGGAGTCTATTAACATTTGAGTAGGATCTTCCAAACTTCACCTCCCATAATATATATTTAATGATCATCAGGATATGGATATTCAAACATTTTATGTTTCGTCTCTACATATCCTTTATTCTTCATACACTGAATGGTAACCCAAACGGTAGTATTGTATCCTCTATAAGGTTTTGTTTCCTCATTTTCGGCACTCATCCTGCCATAACTAATAATCCGTCTTTGTCCTTCTATACAATCCAAGAAATCTGCCTTCCCGGTTTCTTTTGTCATCCCTTCTTTATAATAGTAATACTTATGCTTAGCCGGTAATGGTAGATATCCTTTTAAAGCCATTAATGTTTTATCCTCGTCAGGATCTACAGTTTGCTTATCCTCTGCACCTAAATAACTTATAGGTATAAGGACCATTATTATAACTGCTGCTATTATTTTCTTCATGGTTTCAATTCCATTATTCAATGACTTCAATCTCAACCAATTGTTTCTTTGTCTTTTCCCTCTTGTGCTTATTGTCCAGTACCATGGGTACCCATATAGGTATAGTAACAACTACTACTGCCCCAAAAACACCAAAAGCAGCAGGTATTACATGACGTAAATTCTCGTTAACAAACAGAGCAACCATAAATAATATGAATATCCATCCTGCTATAAGTCCTTGCAATATGGTGTCACCTCCTTACATTGGGAATCTATAAATTCTCTGCCATTCTGGGTACACTCATCCGTTACTACACATGGTGTTACTACACATGGTGTTATTTACTGATTGCACAATACGTACCATAAAATCTATTTCATTTTTTAGTTAAATATTACAATAGGTTAATATCTACTACCTGATTGAACTGGAGTGGCATCAGTCGTCAATTATTTGACGAATATTGCAAATATATCGACATGATAGTTGCTAAACTAAAAATTGGATAAGCAAACTCTTGAGTCTTTAGGTTACGACGTTGTTGCAAGAAATAGCAGCATTGAAGCTTTAGAACTGTTTAAGAAGAAAAAAGACCGTTTTGACCTTGTCATTACCGACATGACCATGCCCAATATGACTGGCGAGAAGTTGGCAGAAAAACTCATGCAAATACGACCTGATATCCCGGTGATACTCTGCACCGGTTTCAGTTCTATGATAGATGAACAAAAGGCTCTTGACATGGGCATCCGGGCTTTTATCTCTAAGCCAATCTTAAAACGGGAAATTGCTGAAGCCATTCGAAAGGTGTTGGACGAAAGGTAGTGATCAGGGATCAGGAATCAGGGGTCGGGTGTCCTCGGTTAAATGCGCTCCGCCTTTGTTAAATACGCCTTGCTGTCATTATCATGCCCCAGTTAAATGAAAAAAGAACGGTTTAACGGGATAAAAATTTAACTTGGCATGACTCTTTTCCGGGTCAGTCCTCGTGGGCCGGCAAATGGATGATATAGCCGCCGGAGCGTTCGTCCCTTTCCAGCTCCAGCAGACCGCGGCACTGCCCGTCTTCCAGCAGTTGACCGAAGGTCCGAAA
The DNA here is from genome assembly GCA_964195835.1 of uncultured Nitrospinaceae bacterium. Classification (GTDB taxonomy): domain Bacteria; phylum Desulfobacterota; class Desulfobacteria; order Desulfobacterales; family UBA11574; genus UBA11574. The sequence goes on from CAXMTB010000082.1 coordinate 11,364, forward strand.
ACCGTAATAGGATTCGTTGAAGCCGGGCTTGCGCCGCTTCAGGGCCTGCTTGACCATTGAACCCCAGATCTTGTCCGCTTCACCCCGCTCGGCGATCAGCGCCTCGACAGTTTCGACGATCAAGTCCACGGCCTTTTGTTTTTTATCTTCTCCAGTTTTACGGTCCCCCTGCTTAGGCGTCAGGCCCGGACTCGGTTTACAGGCTATTTTTTTGATCTTTTTCTTTTTGGCCTCTTCCTCCCGAACCAGGTCGTCGTAATAGATGAACTCATCGCAATTGGATATCAGCAGGTCCGAGGAGGAATTTTTCACCCCGCAGCCGATGACCACCTTGTTGTTTTCGCGTAGCTTGCTCACCAAAGGCGAAAAATCTGAGTCCCCGCTGATAATGACAAAGGTCTCCACGTGGCTCTTGGTATAGCACAGGTCCAGGGCATCGACCACCATGCGGATGTCGGCCGAATTCTTGCCCGACTGACGTACATGGGGGATTTCGATCAGCTCGAAGGCGGCCTCATGCATGACCTCCTTAAACTCCTTGTAGCGCTCCCAGTCGCAGTAAGCCTTCTTGACGACGATGCTGCCCTTTAGCAGCAGGCGTTCGAGCACTTTCTGGATGTCGAACTTCGCATACTTGGAGTCTCTCGCGCCTATAGCGATATTCTCGAAATCGCAGAACAATGCCATATTCTTGATCTCAACCTGGCTAACCATATGCCGTTCCTCCTTCAGGGAACATGGGGGAGGCTCTTTCGTTATTAAGTTTCTTCCCCCTCATCCCTCATTTAATTAACCTGTTGGTAGTTTAAAAAGTCCGTTGCCTGATCTTTGAAAAAAGAGAGCATCTCTAATTCTATAGTATTTCACTTGAATCCTTAATCTCCTTTGCCATACTTTTAGCTCTTTATAGTTCTTAAGCATTTCACTTGAACCCCTGAATCCATGCCCGAGGCAGGCAAACCTTGAATCCTTAATACCTTTCGCTGTCAGATCTTATTCCGGCAGGCTATAATGCTTGATTGCATCCGTGCCGGCAAGCACTCTGAGGGCACCGGCCGCAAGGGCAAGCATTTCCTGCTCACCGGGGTAGACTTTTACAGGCGCAATGAAGTTGACCCGGTCGACAATCGAGTCAACCAGCATGGTGGAGTTGGCCAGACCTCCGGTCAACACAATCGCGTCTACTTTGCCATGAAGAACAGTACTCATGGCCCCTACATCCTTGGCAATCTGGTATGCCATTGCCTGTAGGAGCAGCCGTGCTTTTTCATGGCCTTGCCGGATCTTGGTTTCCACCTGGCTCATATCGCTTGTTCCCAGATAGGCCAGCAATCCCCCTTCCGATGTTAGCTTACGGCGCAAATCTGCCAGGCTCAATTGGCCGGACTCCAGCAGCCGAATCAAGGCCATGAGGGGTAAGGTTCCGGTTCGTTCCGGCGTTAGCGGTCCTTCCCCAACGCCAATGGTGCTGTCAATGACCTTGCCTTGACAATGAGCACCTACGGTAATGCCGCCACCCAGGTGAGCGACCACCATGTTGCTCTCTTTATAGGAGATACCCATGTCTCTGGCAGCCATTCTGGCTCCAGCCTTTTGATTCAGGGCATGAAAAGCGCTCTTTCTTTCAACTTCCGGGATCCCGGAAATCCGGGCCAGATCGTGAAATTCATCTGTACTGGGGCTGTCCACAATCACGGCCCGAATGCCGGCCGGCCCGGCCAAATCAGTCGCAATCAGAGGGCCCAGGTTGGTC
>CAXMTB010000083.1:0-13107 GCA_964195835.1 uncultured Nitrospinaceae bacterium
CGAGCGCACTTTTTCATAAAGTGTGCGTAACTGCACAAAAGATGAGGGTGGGCCCTTCGGAGCCGGCTTGCAGGAGCCGTATGAATCGAGAGGTTCACGTACGGATCAGTGAGGTCCTGGGGGTGAAATTCCCCTGGGCTACTCGACTCCGCTATTTTTAAAACGTTTCAATTGGTTGTGATATCATACTTCGAAAATTGAACTGTCAAGTGATGTATTGGCCCGCCTTACGATTCTGTAAAATCAAGTTTAGGTCGGAACACCTAAAACAATTGTCTCCTCTCAACACCTGGCGGATGTCTGAATACATAACGTTGGGAGGTCAAACTTGTCTGATTTTACGTTCCACTTGAGCAATTTGGGCTGGAAAAAACAGCAGCCCGCCGATTTATCAGCGGGCTGCCAGGGTTTAGGAGGTGTGGTTATATATCGAAATAGAGAAAAAATTCATGGGGATGCGGACGGAGTTTTACATCATTGACCTCATTTTCCGTCTTATATTCGATCCACGTATCAATAACATCCTGAGTGAAGACATCCCCTTTCATCATGAACTCGTGATCTTCCTTGAGTGCCGACAGGGCTTCTTCCAATGATCCCGGTGCCGATGGGATCTCCGCCAACTCTTCGGGTGGGAGACCATAGATGTCTTTATCCAGCGGATCGCCCGGATCGATCTTGTTTTCAATACCGTCGATGATGGCCATCAGCATGGCGGAAAACGCCATATACCCGTTGCACGAGGGGTCCGGGGTCCGGAACTCGATGCGTTTGGCTTTGGGTGAAGATGAGTACATGGGAATCCGGACGGCTGCACTTCGGTTACGGCTCGAATAAGCCAGATTCACCGGAGCCTCAAAGCCGGGAACCAAGCGTTTGTAGGAGTTGGTGGTCGGGTTGGTAAAGGCGCACAACGCGCGGCAGTGTTTAAGTATCCCGCCGATGGCATACAGGGCTTCCTGGGACACGCCGGCATATTTGTCGCCGGCAAAGAGGGGTTGATCGCCGTTCCAAATGCTGCAATGGGTATGCATGCCGGTACCGTTGTCATTGAACAGCGGCTTTGGCATAAATGTCACGGTACGGCCGTGTTTGTGAGCCACATTTTTAAGAACATACTTAAACCACATGAGTTGATCACCCATTTCAAGCAGGGGCTTAAATCGCATGTCGATTTCTGCCTGGCCGGCGGTGGCCACCTCATGGTGCTGGCATTCAACATCTATTCCCAACTGTTCAAGGGTCAGGAGCATTTCGGTGCGAATATCCTGAAACTTGTCCATGGGCGGAACCGGAAAGTAGCCTTGCTTGTGTCTCGGCTTGTATCCCAGGTTGGGGCATTCTTCCCGTCCGCTGTTCCAGATACCTTCAACGGAATCGATCTCATAAAAGGCCCGATGATTGGAAGACTCAAAACGGATATCGTCAAAGATAAAAAATTCAGCCTCAGGTCCGAAATAAGCGGTGTCCCCGATTCCGGTACTCTTGAGATATGCTTCTGCTTTTTTGGCAATATTTCTCGGGTCTCGGGTATATGACTCACGGGTAATGGGGTCCACAATGTCGCCGATTAAAACCAGGGTCGGAGCTTCAAAGAAAGGGTCCATTTTGGCGGTGGCTGCGTCCGGCACCACCAGCATGTCGCTGGCGTGAATGGGCTGCCACCCCCGGATGCTGGAGCCATCAAAACCGAAACCGTCCTCGAAGCTCGATTCATCCAGTTCACTCATGGGCACCGTAAAATGCTGCCACAGGCCCGGAAAATCCAGAAAGCGAAGATCAACCACTTTTGCCTTATTCTCTTTTGCAAATTCAAACACTTCTTTTGGTGTCATAATAAAAAATCCTCCTTATGGTATAAAAAATAAGCTTTATTTAGATAATCGTTATACTTCTTATCTTATGCCTTAGGTTCCAATTTACTGGGTCTATATGGCATCTTCTCCTTTTTCTCCGGTACGCACCCGAACCACTTCTTCCATGGGCAGAATAAAAATTTTGCCGTCTCCGATTTTCCCTGTATAGGCGGCCTTTTGTATGGTTTCCATCACCTGTTTGACTCTGTCAGACTGAACGATAATCTCGATCTTTATTTTTGGGATAAAATCCACTACATATTCAGCGCCCCGGTAAATTTCCTTATGGCCTTTCTGACGGCCGTATCCCTTGACTTCTGAAATCGTCATCCCCTGAATTCCGATTTCATTGAGGGCCTCTTTGACATCATCCAGTTTGAACGGCTTGATGATGGCTTCGATCTTTTTCATGATCTCACTCCTTTCAATGATCAATAGATCTCAAACGCTCTTTCTCCATGTATGGTGTTGTCCAGTCCAATAATTTCACTCTCCTCATCCACTCTCAGCCCACCGGTGATGAATCGGGTCACATAAACCACAATGAGCGTTCCCACTGCCGTAAAAAGGATGGTTGCCAAAATCGACACCGCCTGAATATAAAGTTGTTTTGGATTTCCAAAAAGCAATCCTCTGCCGACTTCGTTGATAGCCGGGTTGGCAAAAATACCGGTTGCCAGCGCACCCCACATACCGCACATGCCGTGTACACCGAATGCATCCAGGGAGTCGTCATAACCTATTTTATTTTTAAGTACGGCAACACTGAAAAAACCCAGAATGCCCGCAATCAGTCCAATCACCAGCGAAGCGGACAAACCAACAAATCCGGCCGCAGGCGTGATGGCCACTAGTCCGGCAACAACTCCGGAGGCGATTCCCAGTACCGTTGGTCTTTTATTAACCCACCATTCGACAAACATCCACCCCAGGGCGCCCATTGCAGCAGAAGTGTTGGTGACCAAAAACGCCGAAGCGGCCACACCGTCTGCGGCCAGTTGGCTACCTGCATTAAAACCGAACCACCCGAACCACAACAGGGCAGCTCCCAGTGCGGTCAGGGAAATGCTGGACGGAAACATGGCTTCCTTACCGTATCCGATTCGTTTTCCGAGGACCAGAGACAGTACTAAACCGGCCACACCGGCATTGATGTGAACCACGGTGCCACCTGCAAAATCAAGTGCCCCCATGTTTGCCATCCAACCGCCGCCCCATACCCAGTGGGCAAGGGGAGAATAAATGAACGTCAACCACAACACCGTAAAAACGATCCACGAAGAAAACTTCATGCGATCGACGATGGAACCGAGAACAAGGGCCACGGTAATTGCGGCAAATGTCATCTGAAAAACGACAAACACATAGGTGGGTATGGTTCCGGACAGACTGTTTACACCGATTCCGCATAAAAACAGGTTTTCCAGCCCGCCGACGATTCCCGCCTTGTCCGGCCCGAATGCAAGGGTGTGTAGCCCCACGTCACCCAGATCACGCTGGCAAGACAATAAGCCACAAAGGTCATGGCATAGGTATTCAAAAGGTTCTTATATCTTGACATGCCGCCGTAAAAGAGCGCAAGACCGGCCGGCGTCATTACCATGACCAGAGCGGTAGCGACAATCATCCAGGCGGTATCCCCGCTATTTAATGCATCGGCAGCAAAGGCTGAAGAAAACGGAAAAAGCAGACAGAAAGCGGCAAACACATAACTAATTGGTTTCATTTGTAATCATTCCTTCCTTTTTAGTCCGTTTCGAAACGGAAAAATTTATTTTGGCGTTTGCGGACAATAAATCCTCTTTAAGTTCGGCTTTAGACAAAACCTTCTCGTCAATTGCTTTAACGCCTTTCATATGAATAAAATATCGAATTCATAGAGCAATAGCTGTGCCACAAAGGAATGAAATTTAATAACAGATATATTTCAGCATGTTATAAGTACTCCTAAACATGTTCATACCAACGACAGCAGACATTACTGTAATAAATTGATCAATATGTTACAAAATTGTAATTATTGCTGGTCGATCAGCTTAAAAAATCGAGCGGGTCTGGAAATGAGGATTTGCTGCTGTTTCTAAGGGATGGATCGCTTCTGTCAGGAAGGGTCTTATAACGATCGGTGTTGAAAGAAAGTCGCACCCGCTGATAACGCCATTGTAACCAGCAGACACGACCTATATGTTTTTGGCTGCTAAAAAGACATACTTGCGGTAACCCCCCCGTAAAAAAAGTCTGATTCATTGCTAAAACTGGTACTTGTAATCAGATTATCGGCGTCGTTTGTTAAGGGAAATGAATATGCAATCATTGGCGTTACGCTGAAATACTCCCAGAAAGGAATCGTCAACCCCACGGAGATAAGTCCGTCATGGAAACCCTTGTACTTATCAGTAGTAGGGTTGAGGTTGTCATCAACTTTCACAAAATCGCCATCATCGGAATAATAGTAACCGATAGACCCTGCAAGATCCAAGGTCATTTCTTTTGGTAGTTCAAATGAATGTGAAATACCCAAGGAAATATACCATGACGGCAGGTGACCGATTTCGCGATAAGCCGTCAGCGAGGGTGACAGCAATGTATCAAGGCCGACGCTGAGATAAATCTCCTAAGAATCATCGATCGCGTCCAGTCCGTAATAAATATATCCGACACCCAAACTGACAATTCCAAAACTTTTATCGTACGAAAGTGTCATGTCCGTTTCATTGAACTGAGCTTCGTCGTCGGGGTAATAATCCGTGTCCAGATTGCCCCAAAGGTTAAAGCTAACATCTTTATAACCAACTGTTACCGACGGCTGAATAACAATACTGTCTTTACTGAGCTCAAAACCACGCCATATATATTGACTAAAAACGCCAACATCAGCAGAAGCACTGGGTTTCGCTTCATCTTCCGCCCAAAGGTTCATCGGGGTAAAAATAAATACCAAAAATACAATTGCAGTTACTGCCGACAGCTTGATCGTCCGATTCTTCATAATGTTTTCCTCCTAAATTTAGCGAATAATTTCTTTGCATAACTTTAAACTAAATCTGTTCAACCGGCTTGCGAAACATTTTTTCAGAAGCGGTTTCCGCCTTGAGCAAACCCTGGCCCCCCATGGCTCCTATGCCGCTGGCATGTGAAATCTCAAAATCCGGATAGGCACTGCCGCCATGTTCTACAAAGTCAAGCCCTTCAAGCTCCTCTTCTGCCGAAACTCTGAGGCCCACAGTCAGGTCAATGAGTTTGAAAAGAATAAACGCACCGACAAATGTCCAAACAAAACAGGCTCCGATACCCAGAAGCTGCACCCCGATAATTTTTGCGGAAGTGCCTCCGATGTTAAAAATTCCGGCAGCCAGAGTGCCCCAGGCACCGCAGACACCGTGCACCGATATGGCGCCGACCGGATCGTCCACCCGAATTTTATCGAAAAAGAGAACCGACAGCACGACAATTACACCGGCTGCAGCACCAATGATGATCGCACTCGTGGGTGTCACCGACGCACAGGGACTTGTAATGGCCACCAGGCCGGCCAAGCCACCGTTCAGGCTCATGCCCACTTCGGGTTTGCCGAATTTAATCCACGATGTGAACATGGCCAGTACCGCACCGGCTGCTGCGGCCAGGTTGGTGTTGACAAAAATCATGGCAATATCTTTGTTTGCGGAAGTGGTGGAACCGGGATTAAAACCAAACCACCCCAGCCATAAAATGAAGACTCCCAAAGCCGCCATAGGCATATTATGTCCCAAAATCGGCTTGATCTTGCCGTCTTTCGCGTATTTGCCAAGGCGCGGTCCCAACACAATAGCACCGGCCAGCGCGGCCCATCCGCCCACCGAATGAACCACCGTAGATCCGGCAAAATCAATAAAACCAAGGTTTTCAAGCCAGCCGCTCCCCTTATAGAGGCTACCCCAAGCCCAACTGCCGAATATGGGGTAGATCAGGGCGCTGATAAAGACGCTGTAAATCAAATATCCGGAGAATTTGGTTCGTTCCGCCATGGCACCTGAGACAATGGTTGCCGCCGTGGCGGCAAACACCACCTGAAACATCCAGAATGCCAAAACCCAGGGATCACCACCGGGGCTGAAATCACTTAAGAAAAATCCGGATGTTCCGAACCATCCACTCTTGGAAACACCGAACATCAGGCCGAACCCTATAGCCCAATATGCCAGGGATCCCATGGAAAAATCCATGAGGTTTTTCATCATAATGTTGATGGCGTTTTTGGCCCGGGTAAATCCGGCCTCCACCATGGCGAATCCGGCCTGCATAAAAAAGACCAGTGCTGCGGCAACCAGGGTCCATACGTAATCGGCATGGGTCTGAACCAGACTGATGGCCTCTTTATTGGATAAGACCGTGGGTGTTTCGTCTCCGGCCCAGGCACCGACGATACTGATTAGAACGAGTAAACCAGAAATGATGAATGTTTTCATGACGCTTGTACTCCTTTTGTTTTGAATAAAAATTTTCATAATCGTTATAATAATGAACGTTAAATCGCACTTTCACCCGTCTCGCCGGTTCGGATGCGAACCGCTTCATCCACTGGAAGAACAAAGATTTTTCCGTCCCCGATCTTGCCGGTATTTGCTGATCTGGATATAGCTTCCACCACTTGATCCGCCAGGGATGAATCGACAACCACATCGATTTTTACTTTGGGGACAAAATCGATCTGATATTCGGCGCCGCGATAGATTTCTTTATGCCCACGCTGACGCCCAAACCCTTTGACCTCGTTAATGGTCATGCCGTTTACACCGATTTTGTTCAGCGCATCTTTTACGTCATCGAGCTTAAACGGTTTGATAATGGCTTCAATTTTCTTCATTTAAACCTGCTCCTTTTCGATTAGAAATTCTCTGTTTTGCATTCCCGGGATTTTTCTTGATTGTAGAGCAAGAGGAATGCCAAGTTTGTCCAAAAGGCAATAAAAGAGTGTATCTTATAGAAATAACAGGGAAATATATTATGAGATGGGAAATATCGGGGCGCTATTTAATTTACACAATTGTTATTTAGCGTTACAATAACTACATTAATGTTATTATTAAAATAATTTATAACAAATATGTAAACTTGGGCATCGAGATGGAGTATATTCTTGTTTTTCCATAAATTTAGCGAAAATTCACTGTCTGCCCTCAATTGACTTCTAAAGGTCCCCCCATTAATAACATAGCTTTTTGCTACCATATACTGTGTTATTTAGTTCTTGACATACAATATATATAGTCTTATACGGGTATTAAACAATTCTTCTTTTAACATTTGATTTAAAAAAAGTGGTTTGCCATGAAACCCACACTACTCGATAACGGAAGGATGCGATTACGAGTAGATAGGCGACAATTTTCTTATTTCACACATATTCCTGAGCGCAGGTCTGGTAAGGAAAGAAGAAGCGGGCTTGATAGAAGACTAAAACCCAGAGCATCAAATTAATAAAATACTTTAAACGGAAAGACGCAACAATGATAATCAAAACTGAAGACTTTGAATTATTATATTTGCATTTTTATAATAATAGATGAAGAAATTCTTTATGTTTTTATGTATTGTGATTATGTTTTTTGGAATTGTAGGTTGCCCTTCGTCTAATGATCCGGCACCCAAGGCTACCACATCAAGCGTTGTTACAAAATCACAAATCGATGGTGATGGCGCTTCTCCGGTCCCCGAACCCGCTACATTAGTACTGCTTGGCTTTGGTTTGTTTGGTCTTGCAGGATTTGGGCGCAAAAAATTTAAAAAATAAGTATCTTCCAATCATTTATAATAAATAGGCGGCGGGGTCATTTGGCGCTGCTTTTTTTACCGATATCGCTTGCAGATAACTTCTGAGACTGTCGAAAAACCCTAAATCTGTGTTTTTAAAGTTTGTAACTAATTGATTTCATTGCATTCGAAATTGCTAAAATGGCCAAATTTGGACTTTTTCGACAGTCTCGCTATGTATGGAAGGAATTTTGAGCCTAAAATCTTTAAAGATATCACAATGTCTGCTAAATTGTTTGTAGCCTAAATACTGGCAGGGTGAACGCAACAATTGATTTTGGAGCCAAATCAAAACATATTCAAATTCGTTGCACATTTTTCTGCGCACTTTTTCATCCCACCTGCTATCAAAAATCCCTGTACGTTAAACCAACCTCTCATAACTAATTTCGGCTCGTTCTAACTAATGGATACCGTTTGTATCTTTAAATTTTCGGCAATTTATGTATAATGTAAGTAAGCTTGAAGTTCTAACATTATCCGTGGTCCACATTATCTGTTTATTTATTAAATTTAGAATGGGCGAACGGTGAATAGCTTTCGTAAAAGGAAAACATGAAGATACGTGCAATCTTATTGATCTTAGGTTTATTGGCATTCCTCTCAGTTACCGCCAGTGGGTTTCTATATTATTCTTCTTTAAGGACATCTGTATTAAAAAATTCTGAAACCCAGGCCGGATATCATGCTGAAAAGATAAAAAACCTTATTTCATCATATCTGATGAATAACCAAAAAGCGGCACGCGCACTGGCCGGACTTAAAGAATTACAAAAAGCTCTCGTAAACCCCAATGAAATCGCCTTAACAGAAGCAAACCTTATTTTAGACCACTTTAATGATTCTTTAATGGTCAGCGTATCTTACTTGATGGATCGAAATGGTAAAACCATAGCATCAAGCAATCGGCATGATCAAGACAGTTTTGTTGGCAAAAAGTATTCATTCCGTCCATATTTTAAAGAGGCTATACATGGAAATCCTGCAGTATATATGGCGTTAGGTGTGACCTCAAAAAAGCGCGGTGTTTATTACAGCCACCCGATTTATGACAGCAGTCAAAATAGCCCAATTGGCGTGGTTGTACTGAAAGCTGGTGTCGATACGATTGAAAGAGAATTTATGAGTCTCCAGCATTATAGTCCTGAAATGATAACCTTTATAACAGGACCCCTTGGTGTTGTTTTTATGTCAGACCACAAAAAATTCCTTTATCATTTGCTGTGGCAGGTTGCCGATGAAAAGCTGGTTGAGGTTTTAAATTCGAAACAATTTGGAAAAGGACCTTGGGAATGGGCAGGATTTAAACGAAAGAGCGAGAACCGGGTTGTCGATAAAGCGGGCAATGAATATCAGATGTTTCAAAAAACAATAGAACCTTTGTCTGGCTGGAATATTGTTCATCTGCACAATATCAGAATGTTTTCAAAGATTATTGCTGCTCCTTTCATCGGAACGATTGGCTATATGATACTGGCATTGTGTGTTCTTATCGGCCTGTCCGTCTTTATTCTGTATTATATGGGAAAGTCCGACATTATCAGTCGCAAGCAGGCGGAGGAGGCGCTGCTAAGCGAGAAGCTGCTTTCTGAGGAGTACATCAACAGCCTGCCGGGTCTTTTCTATGTCTTCGATGAGCAGCGGTTTGTCAGATGGAACTTGGAATGGAAGAGAATCACTGGTTACAGCGATGAAGAACTGGCAAGCAGATACGGTACGGATTTCTTCGAAAGTGAAGACAGGACGCTCATCGGAGAGCGAATGCTGAAGGTCTTCCGCGAGGGCGCTGCGGGGGCCGAAGCGGAACTGGTGACTAAAGACGGTCGGCGCATCCCCTACTATTTCACCGGACTACGCAAGAAGTTGAACGGGAAGGACCATCTCATCGGCTTGGGAATAGACATCACCGAGCGTAAGCGGCTTGAAGAACAATTACGCCAGACCCTAAAAATGGAATCCATCGGCACACTGGCCGGAGGAATAGCCCATGATTTCAATAATATTCTCGGAATTATTCTTGGCAATATCGAACTGGCAATGGATGATGTTCCCGAATGGAATCCGGCTAAGTTCAATTTAAAAGAGGTCCGAACAGCCAGTCTTCGGGCAAAAGGTGTTGTACGTCAGCTTCTTAGTTTCGCGCGTAAAACAACGTTGGAGAAGAAACCAACAAATATCATCCCCATTGTCAAAGAATCACTCAAGTTACTGCGGTCATCTATTCCCACAAGCATTGAAATTCGCCAGAATATGACAAAAGATGCTGATGCAATTCTGGCAGACCCCACACAAATCAATCAGATTCTTATGAATCTTTGCACCAATGCTTCTCATGCCATGCCAGAGGGAGGAATTCTTGAGGTCAGCCTTAAAAATGTAAAACTTGATAAGGATATTGCAGTTCTATATCCTGACTTAAAACCGGGACAATATGTAAATCTGATTGTAAGCGATACAGGACATGGCATTTCCCAAGAAGAAGTTGATCGAATCTTCGACTCTTATTTTACAACAAAAGAAATTGGAAAGGGCACGGGTTTGGGCTTATCCGTAGTACACGGTATTGTCAAAAGCCATAGGGGCAAGATTTCAGTTGACAGCGAACCGAAAAAAGGAACGACTTTCAGCATCTTATTTCCTGTTGTTGAAAAAGAACGGGTTGTAGAAGCTGAAACTGTTGAAAAACTTCCCACAGGAAATGAAAGGATACTGTTTATTGATGATGAGGAATCAATGGTTTATGTTGGACGGAATAGACTGGAGCGATTGGGATATCAGGTTCAGACTAAAACGAGTCCTGTCGAAGCCCTGGAATTATTCCGTGCCAACCCCGATCAATTTGATCTGGTGATTACCGACATGACCATGCCCCAGATGACCGGCGACCACCTATTGGAGGAAGTTCTGAAGATTCGCCCTGATCTGCCAACCATTATATGCAGCGGTTTCAGTGAAAAGATAGATGAAGAAAAAGCAAAGGAAATCGGCATTCATCAATATATTGAAAAACCTTTCAACAGGTCTGATTTGGCCAAGTTGGTTCGAAAAGTGCTGGATAACAAAAAAAAGGAACAAATCACGGGACGTGTTCTTGTAATTGAAGATGAACCTCAAATGCGAATAATGCTCAAACAAATGATAGAAGATATAGGATGCGATGTGGTTGAGGCTTCCGACGGGAAAGAAGGGGTAAAACTTTATCGTGCGAATCCATTCGATCTGATTGTTACCGATATAATCATGCCTGAAAAAGAAGGTATTGAAACAATCACAGAACTCGAGAGAGATTTTCCTGATGTAAAAATCATCGCTATTTCCGGAGGAGGGGAAATCGATGCAGAGATATATCTAAATATGGCTAAAAAGTTAGGAGCACGGTACACATTTGCTAAACCTGTTGTACGAGAAGAACTTTTAAAAGCGATTCGACAACTTTTAGGATAGCCATAAACAATTGCATACCAACATACATAAATTCATCTCAATATTATTCATTAAAAAGTGCATATACCTGCCTTGAACCTTGAATATCTGCTATGTAGTGCGCCACGAGCGCACTTTTTCATAAAGTGTGCGTAACTGCACAAAAGATGAGGGTGGGCCCTTCGGAGCCGGCTTGCAGGAGCCGTATGAATCGAGAGGTTCACGTACGGATCAGTGAGGTCCTGGGGGTGAAATTCCCCTGGGCTACTCGACTCCGCTATTTTTAAAACGTTTCAATTGGTTGTGATATCATACTTCGAAAATTGAACTGTCAAGTGATGTATTGGCCCGCCTTACGATTCTGTAAAATCAAGTTTAGGTCGGAACACCTAAAACAATTGTCTCCTCTCAACACCTGGCGGATGTCTGAATACATAACGTTGGGAGGTCAAACTTGTCTGATTTTACGTTCCACTTGAGCAATTTGGGCTGGAAAAAACAGCAGCCCGCCGATTTATCAGCGGGCTGCCAGGGTTTAGGAGGTGTGGTTATATATCGAAATAGAGAAAAAATTCATGGGGATGCGGACGGAGTTTTACATCATTGACCTCATTTTCCGTCTTATATTCGATCCACGTATCAATAACATCCTGAGTGAAGACATCCCCTTTCATCATGAACTCGTGATCTTCCTTGAGTGCCGACAGGGCTTCTTCCAATGATCCCGGTGCCGATGGGATCTCCGCCAACTCTTCGGGTGGGAGACCATAGATGTCTTTATCCAGCGGATCGCCCGGATCGATCTTGTTTTCAATACCGTCGATGATGGCCATCAGCATGGCGGAAAACGCCATATACCCGTTGCACGAGGGGTCCGGGGTCCGGAACTCGATGCGTTTGGCTTTGGGTGAAGATGAGTACATGGGAATCCGGACGGCTGCACTTCGGTTACGGCTCGAATAAGCCAGATTCACCGGAGCCTCAAAGCCGGGAACCAAGCGTTTGTAGGAGTTGGTGGTCGGGTTGGTAAAGGCGCACAACGCGCGGCAGTGTTTAAGTATCCCGCCGATGGCATACAGGGCTTCCTGGGACACGCCGGCATATTTGTCGCCGGCAAAGAGGGGTTGATCGCCGTTCCAAATGCTGCAATGGGTATGCATGCCGGTACCGTTGTCATTGAACAGCGGCTTTGGCATAAATGTCACGGTACGGCCGTGTTTGTGAGCCACATTTTTAAGAACATACTTAAACCACATGAGTTGATCACCCATTTCAAGCAGGGGCTTAAATCGCATGTCGATTTCTGCCTGGCCGGCGGTGGCCACCTCATGGTGCTGGCATTCAACATCTATTCCCAACTGTTCAAGGGTCAGGAGCATTTCGGTGCGAATATCCTGAAACTTGTCCATGGGCGGAACCGGAAAGTAGCCTTGCTTGTGTCTCGGCTTGTATCCCAGGTTGGGGCATTCTTCCCGTCCGCTGTTCCAGATACCTTCAACGGAATCGATCTCATAAAAGGCCCGATGATTGGAAGACTCAAAACGGATATCGTCAAAGATAAAAAATTCAGCCTCAGGTCCGAAATAAGCGGTGTCCCCGATTCCGGTACTCTTGAGATATGCTTCTGCTTTTTTGGCAATATTTCTCGGGTCTCGGGTATATGACTCACGGGTAATGGGGTCCACAATGTCGCCGATTAAAACCAGGGTCGGAGCTTCAAAGAAAGGGTCCATTTTGGCGGTGGCTGCGTCCGGCACCACCAGCATGTCGCTGGCGTGAATGGGCTGCCACCCCCGGATGCTGGAGCCATCAAAACCGAAACCGTCCTCGAAGCTCGATTCATCCAGTTCACTCATGGGCACCGTAAAATGCTGCCACAGGCCCGGAAAATCCAGAAAGCGAAGATCAACCACTTTTGCCTTATTCTCTTTTGCAAATTCAAACACTTCTTTTGGTGTCATAATAAAAAATCCTCCTTATGGTATAAAAAATAAGCTTTATTTAGATAATCGTTATACTTCTTATCTTATGCCTT